>JAEYTV010000266.1 GCA_023433855.1 Pseudomonadota bacterium
GAATGGGGGTCACCACTGACGTCCTCAACCGGATGTTCTCAAACGACATCACGCCTCTCCGCATCGCCCGCGATTTCGGCCTCGGAATGGTCGATCGGATGCCCAGACTGAAGAAGTTCTTCATCGACGAGGCGGCGGGCATCGCGAGTGAGGGTCGTCCGAAACTGCTCTGCGGACAGGCGATCTGACTTCCTAGTCCTCCATCTTGCGGGCTTCCGAAACGAGCATGATGGGAATGCCGTCCCGGATCGGGTAGGCAAGCTGCGCCCGCTCCGAAATCAGTTCATTTGTTTCCCGGCTCAGTGACAGGCGTGTTTTGGTAAGAGGGCAGACAAGCAGATCGAGGAGCTTGGGATCTACCTTGCTGAGCTTTTCGTCCATCTTGCGTCCTACTGAAGGATAGTGTCGGAATCGCTCAGGCCCCGGGCCAACAGGATCTCCGTGATCGCAATCAACGTTTCGGCCCGGGTCTTGAGATCGGGGGCTTCGAGAAGGGCCTGTTTCTCGGCTGGACCAAAGGGTGACATCATCGAAAGGGAGTTCACGAGCGTGCGATTGCCCGCACGCTGAACGCTGTCCCAATCAGCCTCCAGCTTGTTGGCATCGAGATAGGCACGGAAGACACGCAGCAGCTCGGCCCGGTTGACGGCGCCTTCGTCATCTTCCGCCGACAGGTCGCTCATGAAGGGAGCGATCTTGAAGGTCCGGTAGGGGTGACCGCCGCCCAGCTCTTCCAGAAGGCGGAAGCGACATACGCCGCTGATCGAGGTGATGTAGCGGCCATCACCGGTTTCCGCAAATGACGTAATCCGACCGATGCATCCGACGCAGGACAAGGCGGGTCTCGTACTCTCAGGTGGGTCGGTGGCCTCCTGGAGCGATGGCTGCACGATGCCGATAAGCCGGTTGCCGGCCAAGGCCGTGTCGAACATCGCCAGGTAACGAGGTTCGAAGATATTCAAGGGCAGCTGCCCACCGGGCAGCAGCAAGGCTCCCGTCAGAGGGAATACCGGAACCGTCTCCGGCAGGTCCTCCCGCTTTACATATCGAGCATTCCCCACATGCATGGGATCGACACCTCCCAGAGCACCGCAATCGTCGTACTACGGCGATAATGTGGGGTCCTGGCGGAAGAACGCAAGGTCGGTCCGCCGAGAACGGCCGCGTTAGGAAAAGAGGATAGAAGACAACTTGCGGCGCGCGGCAATCGTAGCGGGATCCTTCGGGCCCCAGACTTCGAAGAATTGCAGGAGCTGCCGGCGGGCGCCGTCATCATCGAAGCTACGATCCTGCCGCATGATCATCAGCAGGTGTTCGGCAGCTTCTTCCCGCCGACCCTGCACATTGAGTATCTTGGCGAGCTTCATCCGCGCCTCGTGATCATCCGGCCGAAGCGCCAACTCATGCTCCAGGGCCGCAGGATCGCCGAGCTTGCTTGCTTCCGCGATCTGTTCAAGCTTCGTCGCGACCGCCTGGATCGCAGGATCCTTGGAGAGATCCTCCGGAAGCGATTCCAGCATCTGGCTTGCGCGCGCTGCATCACCAAGGGCAATCAGGCACTGCATCATGCCGGCGGCAGCCTTCGCGTTTTCAGGATCCGCTTGCAGCACTGCACCATAAAGCTGGGCGGCACCCTCGACATCGTCGGCTGCCAGCAGCGCCTCTGCTTCTGTCAACACCGACTCGATCTCGGCTGCCTGATCGGCGCCGGCTGGTCCGACAATGCGATCGATGAACTGACGTACCTGGCTTTCGGGAACCGCGCCCATGAAGCCATCCACCGGACGGCCATCGGCAAAGGCGATAACCGCGGGGATGGACTGTATTCCGAGCTGTCCGGGGATCGACGGATGGTCGTCGATGTTCATCTTGACGAGCTTCACGCGTCCCTGCGCCTCGTTGACCACCTTCTCGAGCACCGGCGTTAGCTGCTTGCACGGCCCGCACCATGGGGCCCAGAAGTCCACCAGGACCGGCTGGCGGCGCGACTCATCTATGACGTCCTTGGCAAATCCAGCCGTGGTGGTGTCCTTGATGGGAGAACCAGCCTCCGGAGCTGCCGTGGCGCCACCGAAACTCGCCGCCCCGGTCATCTGCCCGCCATATCCGCCCGTACCGAAGGAACCACCATAGGGATTGTCTGTGCCGCTCATGAATGCTCTCCCGGAACACGTTCTGCCTTGGCCGTCTTGCCAGCAAACATCGTATGTCAGTCTGTCACTTTCAAGACAAGCGGGGTATGTCCGGTTGCCTCCAGAAAGCGGATCAGATCCTCGCGGCCGATGGACGTGGTCGCGTCGTTCGACAAGGGGTGGCCGTTGATGATGTCATGCATCATCAGATCCTCGTCGAGAACGAAGGTGACGTTACCTCCCGCATCGTTGATGGCGCCAAAAACGGTGACGCTGCCAGGGATCACCCCCAGATATTCCATCAGCTTCTCAGGCTTGCCGAACGATACGCGGCTCGCCGCACCGATGACCTTGTGGACCATCTTGAGATCGACCGTGGCGCGCTCCTCGACCGTCAGAACGAAAAAACGATCCTTCTTGTCCTTTACGAACAGGTTCTTCGTATGGCCTCCGGGAATTTCCTCACGCAGGCTCTCGGACTGCGCCACCGTGAAAACCGGGGGATGTCGGCGAGTGGAATGGCGGATATCGAGACTGTCGAGGAAGCGAAACAGATCCTCGGGGCTCTTCGGGGCAAGTTCGGTCATTGTCGTCTGGAAAAATACGTTGAGAGGAGCGGCGACTATAATCGTGGAAATCCGGCTGGCAAGTCGGCGCCGCAACCTGCCTCATATCGACGCCAGTGACCTCTCGGCATCGGCAACAGCCGCCCAGGCCGACTTCTGGCCACCGTTTCACGCCGAAGCAAATTTCTTCGTGGCGCCGTCATTTCCCTGTTGCATTTGCGAAAAGTCTGGGCCATATAGCGCCCGTCGCCGGCCAGAAGCCAGCGACCCGCGGCCCCAGCGATTTCTACCCCGGGCCGAGGTTCTTTGAGCGGGTGTAGCTCAGGGGTAGAGCACAACCTTGCCAAGGTTGGGGTCGAGGGTTCGAATCCCTTCGCCCGCTCCAGTTTTCCCAATCTCTTAAGATCCGACAGGCACGCAGCATTCCAGCGTAAAGCCTGAGTGTCGACCAGGCGGTGTCGTCAATGTTCGACTGATCGCATAACAGAGCGCGGCGGCCCCGAGGGTAACGGCAGCCCACTGCCCGACTCAACAACAGCGAGGAACTCACTGTTTCGAGAAGACGTACTCCGTTTCCTGGCGCAGAACCTCGCCGGGGCGAAGCACCATGTTTGGGAAGTTCGGATGATTGATCGCGTCCGGCCAACCCTGGGTTTCGAGGCAAAAGCCTGCAAACGGGCCGTAGCGGCGTCCATCGAGCCCCTCCACCGGAAGGTCCTGCAGCTTGAAGCCAGCATAGAATTGCAGCCCGGGCTCGGTAGTCCGCACCTCCATGGAAACGCCGGAATAGATACTGCGAACCAATGCCACTGAACGTTTCTGCACCCGCTCCCGCGACAGGCAGAAATTATGGTCGAACAATACCTGCCTCTCTCCATCAGAGCGCTCCATCGGGCCCATCTCCCTCAGGTCGAAGGGAGTACCGGCCACCGGGACCAACCTGCCGGTCGGCACCTGCTTGTCGTCGAGTTCAAGGATGTCATCGGCAGCGATCATGATGTCATGGCCGAGCGCGTCTTGCCGGCCATCCAGATTGAAATAGCTATGCTGGCAGATATTGGCCGGTGTCGGCTGATCCGTCGTTGTTTCATAGACGACGGAAAGCACCCCGCCCGCTCTGACTGCGTAAGTCGCGGTGACGGTGCAGTTGCCGGGATAGCCGGCGCGACCATCGGGATCCGTGATCCGGAGCGTAACACTATCGGGCGCGTGATCGATGATCGTCCAGTTGCTGCTCGCCATTCCGTCGCTGCCGCCGTGCAGATGGGTGACGCCACGCTCGTTGCATTCCAGTTGATAGTCTCTCCCGTCGAGCGTGAAGCGCCCTGCACCAATACGGTTGGCGACCCGCCCTGGCGTCGCGCCGAAATAGGCGGAGTACACCGGGTAGTGGTCGAAAGTCTCGAAGCCGAGCACCAGCGGCGGCTGGTGTCCCTCCAACCTCAGATCTTGGATGACCGCGCCCCAGGTCATGACATTGGCCGTCAGCCCGCCGCCCGAGATCTGCACGCGATGAACCGGCTCGCCCTTGTCGGTTCTGCCGAATAGGTTCAGACCCTGATCCGCCATGAATACCTCCCGCTCCAAAGCTTTGGCGGCAAACTGCGTGATTTGGTGGCGGGGTGCAACGTCCCCGGACGCAAAAACAATCCCTGATCGTCGGCCCGCTTCCCGGGAGGCATTGATTCACCGCCTTCACGGGAGCGCGAAGACGCCCGATCTACTCCGTCCCGATCTTGTCGAGGTCGTAATGGGTGGTTTGGTAGATCTCGTTGATCCAATTGCCAAACAGAAGATGGGCATGGCTGCGCCACCGGTTCAGGGGCGTCAGCGTGTCGTCGTTGTGCGGGAAATAGTCGTGCGGCAGCTTGATCGGGATACCGGCATTCACGTCCCGAAAGTACTCGTCGGCAAGAGATGTCGAATCGTACTCCACGTGGTTGAACATGTAGAGCCGCTTGCCCTTCTTCTCGTGCACGAGACAGACGCCCATTTCGTCCGATTCCATCAGGATTTCCAGACCTGGGACCTTGTCGATATCCTCGCGGCGCACCTCAGTCCAGCGTGACACCGGCACCTGGAAATCGTCCGAAAATCCATTCAGATATACGGAGGACGGAACCAGATTGCGGTGCCTGTAGACTCCAAATGCCTTTTCCTTCAACTCATACTTCGGGACGCGATGAAAATGGTAGATGGCGGCCATCGCACCCCAGCAGACGTTCATGGTGGAGTGCACGTTTGTGGTCGTCCAATCCAGGATCTGCTGCAGTTCGCCCCAATAGGTCACGTCCTCGAACGGCAGGGTTTCAACCGGAGCACCGGTAATGATGAAACCGTCGAACTTCCGGTGCCGAACCTCTTCCCAGGTCTGATAGAAGGCAAGCAGATGGTCCTCGGATGTGTTCTTGGCCTTGTGGTTGCCAACGCGTACCAGTGACAACTCCACCTGCAGCGGGGTAGCCCCGACGAGCCGCGCCATCTGGATCTCGGTCTTGATCTTGTTCGGCATCAGATTGAGGAGGGCGATCTGCAACGGGCGGATGTCCTGGCGCACCGCCGCGGTCTCGGTCATGACGCGGACGCCTTCGGAAACGAGAGTGCTGAAGGCGGGCAGCGTATCGGGAATCTTGATTGGCATTTCCAAACCCACAAAAAACGCCGGCAACGAAAAATCGCAGCCGGCCCGTGGGAAGTCATCTTCTCGCGGCCCTTTAGCGACTTTTTTAACGTGGCTGCAAGCCGGCCGGCCAAATCACCACAAATTCATGTAACGCAAATAGACCTTGCTACCGCGATCGTCAATGGGAGGAAAGATTGCCCGCGGGCAGGAGCGACCAGTAGATTATGCCCTTCCGTATGGGCGCAAGCCTGTTTCCCTTCTTTCCCGCTTTACGCTATGGGCATGCGCATGAGCATCTCGACCTTCACTATCCTCCTCGGCGGCAACGTCACGCCGACGGATCGCCTCGCCCTCGCCGTCGGCGGCAGCCGCTTCATTGCGGCCGACAGTGGCATTCGCCATGCCACGGCATTGGGGGTGACACCGGAGCTTTGGGTCGGGGATTTCGATTCCACCGAGGACGCGCTGGCGAAACAGTGGGCTCATGTGGAGCGACGCACCTATCCGCCGGCCAAACTCGAGACGGATGGAGAGATTGCCGCCGCAGAAGCGATCGCACGCGGTGCAGAGCGGCTTGTCTTTGTGGGCGCCCTCGGTGGCGAACGTAGCGATCACGCCCTTCAACATGTCCTTCATGCGATGAGCCTCGCGGAACGGGGATTCGACATGCTGCTCACCTCGGGAGAAGAAGAGGCGGTCCCACTTTTGCCGGGAGAACGGACATTGGATCTGCCTGGGGGTTCGCTGTTTTCCATTATCGGTCTTTCCGCACTCGACGGTCTTGATATCGTTGGCGCGCGTTATCCGCTCACCAACTTCTCGCTGCCTTTCGGTTCGTCACGCACTGTTTCCAACGTTGCGGAGGGGCCGTTGGACTTCCATCTAAGAAGCGGCAGGGCGATGATCCTTGCGCGCCCCTATGACATGACAGGAGCCTGACTTTGGCACCTCCCATTCTCAAACTTGACGACATCTACCTGAGCTTCGGCGGGACGCCACTGCTTGCAGGTGCCTCTCTGCAGGTAGAGCCGGCCGACCGCATCTGCCTTGTCGGGCGCAACGGATCCGGCAAGTCTACCTTGATGAAGATCGCCGCCGGCATGGTCGAACCCCAGGCGGGGGAGGTTTTTCGGCATCCCTCCGCGACCATCCGTTATCTCGAACAGGCGCCCGATTTCGGCGGCTTTTCCACCGTCCGGGCCTACGCCGAAGCCGGCCTTGGGCCGGGTGACGATCCGTATCGCGTAACCTACCTGCTTGAACATCTGGGCCTTGGCGGTGAGGAAGACCCCAACAGCCTTTCAGGCGGCGAGTCTCGCCGCGCCGCGCTCGCCCGGGTCATGGCGCCCCAACCGGACATCCTTCTGCTCGACGAGCCGACGAACCATCTCGACCTGCCGACCATCGAATGGCTCGAAGGGGAACTGCGAAAGACAAAGAGCGCGCTTGTGCTCATCTCGCACGACCGGCGTTTCCTCGAGAAAGTGTCAACCGCCACCGTCTGGCTCGACCGCGGCAAATCACGCAGGCTGGATAAGGGTTTTGCCCACTTCGAAGCTTGGCGGGACGAGGTCCTGGAAGCCGAGGAAGTGGAACAGCACAAGCTGGGCAAGGCGATCGAACGCGAGGAGCACTGGCTGCGTTATGGTGTCACTGCACGCCGCAAGCGCAACATGCGCAGGCTTGGCGAACTGCACGTGATGCGCGCCAACTATCGCGGCCACAAGGGTCCCCAGGGGACGGTGCAGGCACAAGTGACGGAGGGCAGGGAATCCGGCAAGCTCGTCATCGAGGCGGAAGACATCACCAAGAGCTATGACCGGCAGATCGTCGCCCCCTTCTCAATCCGCGTGCATCGTGGAGATCGGATCGGCCTTGTCGGCCCCAACGGCGCAGGCAAGACAACACTCCTGAAGATGCTCACGGGCCAAATCCCTCCCGACACGGGCGTGATCAAGTTGGGCACCAACCTTGAGATCGCCACTGTCGATCAGAAGCGCGAAAACCTGAACCCCGAAGACACCCTGTCCCATTATCTGACGGATGGTCGTGGCGAAACCCTGCTGGTCAACGGCGAGCAGCGGCACGTTGCCGGCTACATGAAGGATTTCCTGTTCCAGCCCGAACAGATCCGCACGCCGATCAAGAACCTCTCTGGCGGCGAGCGCGCTCGGCTGATGCTGGCTCGGATCCTGGCGAAGCCGTCGAACCTCTTGATCCTCGACGAGCCGACCAATGATCTGGATATCGAGACCCTGGACCTGCTGCAGGAGATCGTCGCCGGCTATAACGGGACCGTGATCCTCGTCAGCCACGACCGTGATTTCCTCGACCGTACGGTGACGTCGACCATCGCGCCCGCGAACGTGGAGGCGCCTGACGGCCGATGGATCGAATACGCCGGAGGTTACACGGACATGCTCGCGCAGCGAAAGGGCGCGATGGAGGAGAGGCGCCGCGTGGAAAAGGCGCAGAAGCCGCAAGCGGATGCTGGCGCCCCTGCACCCGCTCCCGCGAAGGGGAAAGGCAAGCTGTCATACAAGCAGCGGTTCGCATTGGAAAACCTGCCCCAACAGATAGCCAAGGCGGAAACCGAAATCGCCGCCCGTGAAACGAGGATGAGCGACCCGAACCTGTTCGCCAAGGACCCGGTCACCTTCAACAAGCTGGCGGCCGAGATGCAGGACCTGCGGGAGGGTCTGACCAGAATGGAGGAAGAATGGTTGCAATTGGAGATGCTCCGGGAGGAGTTGGAAGGCTGAGCTAACCAAGCATTAACCACGACGGCAGCCGCCGGCGACAAGCCTGTCGCAAAACGGAACAAACGTCTGGGTGCGTCGTTCGGCCCATGTAGGAAACGAACCCGTGGGGACGTGCCAATGCTGACTAAAGTACCGCGTCGTCGGCTACCCAGCGAGGCTGTGGAACAGCGCGTATTGATCATCGAGGACGAATTCCTGATCGCACTCGATATCGCCGAAACAATCGAGAACATGGGGCTGCAAGTGGCTGGTTTCGCTAACGCCCGGAAGCACGCGCTGGAACTGGCGCCCCTTGCCGATATCGCGATCGTTGATGTCAACCTTCAGGATGGGCGCACCGGCCCTGACATCGGACGCGAACTTGCCCGACGTGGCGTGACGGTGCTGTTCATGACCGGGAACCCCGAGGATATCGAACAGGGCGTGCAAGGTTCGCTGGGCGTTCTCACCAAGCCTGTCACGCCGCAGATCCTGGAACAGTCGGTGACATATGCGGTCGCCAATCGACTTGGCGGCATAGCACTCGTACCGAAGGGGCTGCGGGTCTTCCATTCCACTTCGCACTAGCCGGCGACCGAGACGGCGGTGACCCCGTTCTCGTCTTGACCGGGATCGGTATGGATGCGGAAGCACCGAAAATGCGTGGGAACGGTAGGACATGGATAAGCCGTGCCCGCGCAGGCTCTTGCCAGCGCGCCGCCTCGCCGCTAAATCTGATTTGCTCTAACGGGGTGCCGCATGACGCGGCTGAGAGGCATCGACCAACCCGCGGAACCTGATCCGGCTAGAACCGGCGGAGGGATTAGACGGCTTTCGATCGGCTCCTACTCCCGCAACATCTGAGGAGGCGCCGATGCGCAGGATCGTTGTTTCCATACTGGCGGCCGCCGCTGCCTCGTTTTTGTCTGCAGCAGCAAACGCTAAGGACAACACCCTCACGATCTATACTTATGAGAGCTTTATTGCCGAATGGGGCCCAGGCCCCAAGGTAAAGGAAGCTTTTGAAAAGACTTGCGGTTGCTCGGTGAACTTCGTCGGGGTTGCCGATGGTGTGGCACTCCTCACCCGCCTGAAGCTCGAGGGCGCCAACAGCGATGCCGACATCGTCTTGGGGCTGGACACCAGCCTGATCTCCGAAGCCAAAGCGACCGGGCTATTCGAGCCACACGGAGTGGAGACGAGCAACGTCGAGGTCCCCGGCGATTACGCGGACAACACCTTCCTGCCTTATGATTACGGCCACTTCGCCGTGGTCTATGATAGCCACGCCATGAAGAATCCCCCACGCAGCCTGCGGGAACTGGTGGAGGGCGATCCTTCCGAGAAGATCGCCATTCAGGATCCTCGGACGTCGACGCCTGGCCTCGGCCTCTTGCTTTGGGTGAGGTCCGTTTACGGCGACGAGGCGCCGGAGGCATGGGCGAAGTTGAAAGGGAGGGTTCTGACGGTCACTCCCGGGTGGTCCGAAGCCTATGGGCTTTTCACCAAGGGCGAAGTGCCGATGGTATTTTCCTATACCACCTCGCCGGCTTACCACCTGATCGAGGAAAAGACGGATCGGTACCGGGCCGCCTCCTTCTCCGAAGGCCATTACATCCAGATCGAGGTGGCAGGAATGCTGAAGCAAGCAAAAGATCGGGATCTCGCGAGGCAGTTCCTCACGTTCATGATCTCACCTGCATTCCAGGACCTCATTGCGACCACCAACTGGATGATGCCTGCTGCCAAGACGTCCCGCCCGCTGCCGGACGCCTTCAGAAAGTTGGTTCAACCTAAGAAGACCTTTCTTCTGGGTTCCGACGAAGTGGCCAAGAACCGCAAGGCATGGATTGACGAATGGCTGGATGCCATGAGCACGAACTGATCCATGCTGACAGTTTCAGAGCGGAGACGGGGGATCGGCTGGGGTCTCCTGAGCTTATTCGCCATCGCCCTGTTTGTAGGCGTTGCTGTTGCCGCACTGGCATCGCTCGACGCGGGCGATGTGAGTGAAGGCTTTTTCACTGTCTATACCTGGCGGACCTTTCGCTTCACACTATTACAGGCGATCCTGTCGACCCTGCTCTCGGTGATGCTTGCCCTTCCCGTCACGCTGGCGCTCGCCCGCCAGCAACACTTTGCCGGCCGGATCTGGATCATTCGCTTGCTCCAGCTGCCGATGGGTCTGCCGGTATTGATCGGGGCACTCGGCATCATCGGTATTTGGGGAACGCGCGGCCTCGCCAACGGTCTTCTGCGGGAGATAGGGCTGGACCAGCCCGTCAACATCTACGGCCTCTCTGGCATCCTGCTTGGTCATGCCTTCTTCAACATGCCGCTCGCCACCCGCCTTATGGTGGCGGCACTGGAGCGCCTCCCGGCGGAATACTGGCTGCTCTCGACGAGCCTCGGCATGAAAGCCTTTCCCGTCTTTCGCTTCATCGAGTGGCCGGCTGTTCGAAGGGTGATTCCGGGCATCGCAAGCCTCATCTTCATGCTCTGCGCCACGAGCTTCACCTTGGTCCTCATTCTGGGAGGCGGCCCTGCAGCCACGACGTTGGAAGTGGCAATCTACCAAGCTCTTCGGTTCGACTTCGATCCACAGCGGGCAATCGCGCTCTCACTGCTCCAGCTCGGAACCACCGGTCTGCTGCTCGCCCTGATGGCGCGGTTCCCGGCCCCCGATGATGTTGGCGGTACGGGCGGCCGGCCCCTGCGGCGGTTCGATGGCTCAGGCTTCGGCGCGCGGCTGTGGGACTGGGTTGTCATCGGCATGGCGGTTGCGTTTCTGCTCCTTCCTCTGGCGTCGATTGTTGTGGCGGGGCTACGCGCCGATCTCTGGTCTCTTGCCACCAGCCCGGCCTTCCTCCAGGCGACCATGACCAGCTTGACGATTTCTCTGGCCGCCGGACTGCTGGCGGTCATGACCTCTCTTGCGATCATCGCTGCCCGGGAAGCGATCGCCGACATGAGGAACACCGGCAGCATACTGCAAGGATTTTCCGGCCTTCTGGACGGCGTGGCCTCACTCGTGCTGCTGGTCCCCCCGGTCGTGCTGGGCGCGGGTTGGTTTCTGATCCTGATACCTTACGGGGATGTGCGTCCATTCGCCCCGATACTCCTCGCATTGATCAACACGCTCATGGCCTTGCCGTTTGTGATGCGCGTTCTTGCGCCAGCCGTGCAGAGGCATCGCCACCAGACGGCCAGAGTGGCAGCAAGCCTCGGCATCGGCGGGCTGGCCAGACTGTGGTGGGTCGACCGACCCGCGTTGACAAAGCCGCTCCTGACGGCCCTGTCATTCGCCATGGCCTTGTCCCTGGGGGATCTCGGTGCCGTGGCCCTGTTCGGCTCCAATGACTTTGTGACCTTGCCGTGGCTTGTTTATGGCCGGCTCGCAAGCTACCGCACCACTGATGCCGATGGTTTGGCCCTCCTCCTCGGGGGTATTTGCCTGGTGCTGACCATCCTTGGAACGGCCGGTCGAAGGGAGGCGCAGCGTGTCTGACGCAATCATCCTCCAGCAAGTCGAACTTTGCCTGGGCGTCCGCGGCTTCCAGTTCGACTGTTCTGTGCCCGCCGGCCGCATAACCGCTGTCATTGGCGCCTCCGGCTCCGGCAAGTCCACGCTCTTGAACGTGCTGGCCGGTTTCGAGACGCCGGATCGAGGGCGTGTTGTAATTGGCGCTCGCGACGTAACCCAAAGCCACCCCGCGGAGCGCCCCGTATCCTTGATCTTCCAGGACAACAACCTCTTCGCTCACCTCAATCTTTTTATGAATGTGGGGTTGGGTATTAGCCCGTCGCTGAGAC
>JAEYTV010000319.1 GCA_023433855.1 Pseudomonadota bacterium
GGGATTAGCGGGGTTGGCGGATGGCGCGGCGTCGGAATTCTGAGGCGTGTTGTCCCCTGCCGGGGGAGTGGCCGTCTGCTGAGCCGGCGGTTCGGCTGCCTGGCCCCACCACTCTGCGGCGACCCAAGCGAGCATCACCAGCACCAAGCCTGAAATCAGCACCATCAGCACCGGTGAGCCTTTCCGGCCCTGACGGGCCTCGGTCGCACTCATTGGTTCATCGGGAGAGCCGATCGGGTTGGGGTGCTGTCCCGGGGTGTCCTTCGGATCGAAACGATTATTCATGGTTCCCTCCTTGTTTGGCCGGATTACGGCTCGTTGCAAGGGAACGGACTGGGGATATGAAGGTTCCCGGCCGCTAATACCCGCAGGTGCGGTTGACCACATGCGCCAGAGCCTGGCCAGCTTCGTAGCGGTCGATCTGCCTCTGCGTATTTCGGAACAACGCGCGCAGGTCTGAAGCCGAGGCGGCATGCGGCGTGATCAGGACGTTCCTCATGTGCCAGTATGCACTGTCCGAGGGCAATGGCTCCGTCTCGAAAACGTCCAGAGACGCCCCACCGAGAAGGCCGCTTTCAAGCGCGGCCATCACATCCCTGTCCACCTGACTGCCGCCGCGTCCAGCATTGATGAACACCGGAGCACCCAGCGCTCCCTCGCGCCTCAACTTGGAGAAGAGCGCGGCATTGAAAATTCCGCGGGTATCGGATGTGAGCGGAAGCAGTCCGACCAAAACATCGGTTCGGCCGAGGAACGCGTCGAGTTCCCGTTCCTCGAATGTTTCAACGCCGTCGATCGTCTTCCTGCTGCGCGACCACCCCATCACGTTGAACCCGATGATCTTCAGCTTCTTTACCGCGTCGCGTCCAAGCACTCCCAATCCCATCACGCCGACGGTAACATCCTTCGCTTCCGGCTGCGGAAGTTCGTTCCAGACGCGGTCACGCTGCTGCGCCAGATACGCAGGAACCTGCCGCAGATGGCTCAGACACTGCAGCACGACCCATTCGCTCATGCGGGTCGTCAGGCTCTCGTCAACGAAACGGACAATCGGAATGTCCGGCAATCCGGGCATGCCGAGGATATGATCGACACCGGCGCCACCGGAAAACAGTACCTCGAGATTGGGTGCCCGATGGAAGAGGTCGGCGGCAGGCTTCCAGACGATCGCGTACCGGGCACGGGAAAGATCGAGATCGCAATCGGCGGCGTTCAAGACCGGGCGGTCCTGGAAGGCATTCGCGAGAGCTGCGTCCACCTCGCGGCGCTGGAACTTGAGATCGACGACGATCGGCTTCTTTCCGGACATGGATTTTACACTTTCTACTGGCTGACGGACGCTCCGGCGGCTTCCAGGTCGAAGGCGGCGGCCATCAGCGCGCGCGTATACGCTTCCTTCGGAGCGCGGAAAATCTGCTCGGCCGGGCCCTCTTCGACCACCTTGCCGAAGCGCATGACGATGACGTGGTTGGCGAGTGCCTTCACGACCTTGAGATCGTGGCTGATGAAAAGGTAGGCGAGATCGTGCTTTTTCTGCAGGTCACGAAGCAGATCCACCACCTGCGCCTGCACCGTCATGTCCAGTGCAGAGGTGGGCTCATCCAGCATCACGAAGCGCGGCTTCAGCACCATGGCCCGGGCAATCGCGATACGCTGCCTCTGGCCGCCTGAGAATTCATGGGGATAGCGCCAGCGGGTGGCGGGATCCAGCCCGACCTCGTTGAGGGCCCAGATCACCCGCTCGTCGCGCTCACCGGCCGATAGCGAGCGCTCATGGACCTTGAGCCCTTCGGCGATGATCTCGCCCACGGACATGCGCGGGCTGAGCGATCCGTAGGGGTCCTGGAAGACCACCTGCAGGCGCTCACGCAGCGGACGCATCTCCGAGAAGGAGAACCCGCCGATGTCTGTGCCGGCAAACACGATCCTGCCTTGCGAGGAGATGAGGCGGGCAAGCGCAAGCCCGAGCGTCGTCTTGCCCGAACCGCTTTCCCCGACAACCCCGAGCGTCTCCCCCGCCCGCAAGGTCAGGTCAATGCCGTCCACTGCCTTGACGTGATCCACCACCTTCCGCATCAGGCCCGCCTTGATGGGGAACCAGACGCGGATGTTGCTGCCTTCCATCACGACCGGCTTTGAAGGGTCGGTAACGGGCGGCTCCCCACGCGGTTCCGAGCTCAGCAGATGGCGGGTGTATTCATGCCGAGGATTGGCGAACACCTCCTCCACGCCGCCGGCTTCCACAATCCTGCCCTTCGTCATGACGCAGACGCGATCTGCGAATTTGCGGACAATGCCAAGATCATGCGTGATGAAGAGCAAGGACATGCCGTGCTGGCCCTTCAGAGACCGCAGAAGGTCAAGTATCTGAGCCTGCACGGTCACATCGAGAGCGGTGGTGGGCTCGTCGGCGATCAGCAGCTTCGGGCGGTTGGCAAGGGCCATGGCGATCATCACTCTCTGGCGCTGTCCACCGGAGAGCTCGTGTGGAAAGGCCTTGAGCCGTTTCTCAGGTTCGCGAATGCCAACCTGCTCAAGAAGCTCCAAAATGCGAGCTCGGGCAGCCGGCCCGGTCATATCGCTATGCAACTCCAGGATTTCGCCGATCTGGCGTTCGATCGTATGGAGCGGATTGAGCGAGGTCATCGGCTCCTGGAAGATCATCGTGATGTCGTCGCCGCGCACCTGGCGCAGTTCGGGTTCGGAAGCCTTGAGCATGTCCTTGCCGTAGAAGATGATCTCCCCCGAGGGATGGCTGGCGGCAGGATAAGGCAGCAGTTTCAGGATGGAATTGGCCGTGACCGATTTGCCGGAACCGGATTCGCCCACCAGGGCCAGAACCTCTCCGGGGTGAATATCGAACGACACGTGATCGACAGCCAGAGACGTGCGGCCTCCCTGATGGAAGGCTACCGAGAGATCCCGGACGGAAAGGAGCGGTTCTGTCATGATCTCACCCAAACGTCTTTCGGGGATCGAACGCGTCACGCACCGCTTCACCTATGAAGATCAGCAGCGAGAGCATGATCGACATGGTGAAGAAGGCGGTGAACCCCAGCCACGGCGCCTGCAGGTTGTTCTTGCCCTGGGATATCATCTCCCCGAGCGAGGGCGATCCGGGCGGCAGCCCGAAGCCCAGGAAGTCGAGCGAGGTCAAGGTGGCGATCGAACCCGACAGGATGAAGGGCAGGAAAGTGAGCGTCGCCACCATCGCGTTAGGCAGAAGGTGGCGGAACATGATCGTCCCGTTGCCGACGCCAAGGGCCCGGGCGGCCCGGACATATTCGAAGTTGCGGGCCCTCAGGAACTCGGCCCTCACCACACCCACGAAGCCGGTCCATGAGAAAAGCAGCAGGATACCGAGCAGGATGAAGAAGCCCGGCGGCAGGATGGAGGCGATGATCAGCAGGATGTAGAG
>JAEYTV010000360.1 GCA_023433855.1 Pseudomonadota bacterium
GCCCTGATCACCCATTCAAAGTCGACGATTGGGGTTATGTCTTGCAACCCCGCGATCGGGGGACTGGGAAAAGGTCACCTGGTTCGCGAAGTGGATGCCCTCGATGGGTTAATGGGCCGAGTTGCCGACGAAGCGGGTATCCAGTTCAGGCTTCTCAATCGAAAGAAAGGGCCCGCAGTCCGGGGGCCGCGGACGCAGGCTGATCGTAAACTATATCGTCTGGCCATGCAGCGCGAGATCCTGGCCCAGGACAACCTCACCGTACTGGAGGGTGACGCCTTTGATATCGACGTAGCCGGAGGTCAGGTTTGCGGCGTCATCATGGCCGACGGTCGTCGATTCGGATGCGCAACGATCGTGGTTACGACCGGAACCTTTTTGCGGGGTGTGATCCATATTGGCAATGTGACCACGCCGGCTGGACGCGCGGGAGAGAATCCATCACTTGGTTTATCTGCGACGCTCGCCCGTCTGGGTCTGAGACTCGGGCGACTGAAGACCGGGACGCCCGCCCGCCTTGATGGACGGACAATCAACTGGACACAACTCGGCCGCCAAGAAGCGGATGAAGATCCTGTTCCCTTCTCCTTCATGACCGAAGCTATAGCCAATCGCCAGATTGCCTGCGGTGTTACACGTACGACGGCGGAAACGCATCAGATCATATCCGACAACATCCACCTATCGGCCATGTATTCGGGTCAGATAGAAGGCGTAGGCCCTCGCTATTGTCCTTCGATCGAAGACAAGATCGTGCGGTTTGGCGAGCGGGACGGGCATCAGATCTTCTTGGAACCGGAAGGACTGGACGATCCCACTGTGTATCCAAACGGAATATCAACCTCCCTCCCCGCGCACGTGCAGGAGGCCTTCATCCGTACCATCCCCGGTCTGGAGGACGTGAAGATCCTCGCCCCCGGCTACGCGATCGAATACGATCATGTTGATCCGCGGGAACTGACAACCGGGCTTGAGCTGCGGAAGATGCCAGGATTGTTCCTTGCAGGGCAGATTAATGGTACCACGGGCTACGAAGAAGCAGCAGCCCAGGGATTGGTCGCCGGTATCAATGCTGCACGCCGGGCGCGCGGAGACGAGAACCACCACTTTAGCCGGACAGGGTCGTATATTGGCGTCATGGTCGATGATCTAACGTCCCGCGGCATAACCGAGCCATACCGGATGTTTACCTCCAGAGCGGAATATCGGTTGTCTTTGCGGGCAGACAATGCTGATGTCCGGCTAACGCCCGTCGGCCTGGATCTTGGCTGCGTTCAAGCGGCCCGGGCGGACAAGTTTGGTGCCTATGCGGCTGAGTTGGCTGAGGCGCGGAGTCTCTTGACCTCCCGCAACGTGACGCCAAACGAGGCCAACAATTTTGGGCTGAGACTCAACAGGGATGGCCAGCGGAGAAGCGCCTATGAGCTTCTTGCCTTCCCCGACCAGACCGTGGGGGGGCTTGCGGCTATTTGGCCTGAGCTTCTCTCGATCTCGCCAAGAGCCCAGGAGGCCCTTGAAATAGAGGCGTCCTATGCCGTCTACATGAACCGGCAAGCGGCGGATATTCAGGCCACCCGACACGACGAAGCGAGAACCATACCGGATGATTTCGACTACTCGTCCCTTCCCGGTTTGTCGAATGAATTGAAGCAGAAGCTGATGGCAGCCTCGCCGACCAACCTTGCGCAGGCAGGAAAGGTCGACGGGATGACCCCTGCTGCACTGGGGCTGCTTCTCGCAGTCTTGCGCAAAGATGATCAGCCCGCAAATCGCGTCAAACGAGTCTCCTGATGCGGATAAACGGCAGAAGTGTTTCACGTGAAACGCAGGAACGGCTTGAACATTTTGCGATGCTTTTTCAGAAATGGGCAAGGACCATCAATCTTGTTGCTCCTTCCACTCGAGAGGAGCTTTGGGATCGGCATATTTCTGACAGCGCTCAGGTTGTACAGCTGTCACCTGGCCCATTTCGCTGGGTCGATCTTGGGTCAGGTGGAGGTTTTCCCGGGATCATCACCGCCATCTTCCTTGCGGAAGATGGTGAAGGCTGGGTGGACCTGATCGAGAGCAATCAAAAGAAAGCAGCCTTTCTCCGCGTTGCACTTCAAGAAACCGGCGGGCGGGGCGCCGTTCACTGCATCAGGATAGAGAAGGCCCACGAGGAGGTCGCGACGGCGGACCGCGTATCTGCCCGGGCTCTGGCGAACCTGAATCAGTTGTTGATCTACTCCGAAACGTGGCTCACCTGCCCGCAGACACGCGCCTTCTTTCATAAAGGCCGGGATTATGCGGCGGAGGTTCGAAATGCGCGTGACCATTGGGAGTTCGATCTGGTACAACATCAAAGTGCTGTTCAGCTGGAATCGGTGATCCTGGAGATCACCAATCTCAGGCGCAAAGAAACCTAGTTGCAGGTGCCGCATGTTCCAGACCAATCGGATTATTACGATCGCCAATCAAAAGGGTGGCGTCGGCAAGACAACGACGGCCATCAATCTTGCGACCGCCCTGGCGGCGATCGGCGAGCGTGTGCTCATCATCGATCTCGATCCGCAAGGGAATGCAAGTACCGGCCTCGGTATCGAAAAACGTGATCGCAAGACGTCATCCTACGACCTGCTCATGGGTTACAATGCCCTTCAAGAAGTCGCGCTTGAAACGGCTGTTCCGAACCTCGCGATCGTGCCGTCGACGATGGATCTTCTGGGTTTCGAAATGGAGATTTCGCAAGCCACGGATCGCGCTTTCAAGTTGAAGCGGGCGCTTGAACGTCCCGAAGCGAGATCATATTCCTACGTGATCCTGGATTGTCCTCCTTCTTTCAACCTGTTGACCATGAATGCGATGGCTGCGGCGCATTCGGTGTTGGTACCGCTTCAGTGCGAGTTCTTCGCCCTCGAAGGCCTCAGCCAGCTACTGGAGACGGTCGATCAGGTCCGGCGGACCGTAAACCCCACCCTCGATATCCAAGGTATCGTGCTGACGATGTTCGATGCTCGGAACAATCTCGCTCAGCAGGTGGTCAGCGATGTTCGCACCTATCTCGGGGAAAAGGTTTACCACACCTTGATTCCGCGCAATGTCAGGGTGTCGGAGGCTCCCTCCTATGGGAAGCCGGCGATCCTTTATGATCTGAAGTGCGCCGGCAGCCAAGCCTACCTTCAACTCGCGTCTGAAGTGATCCAGCGAGAGCGTAGACGCAAGGCAGCGTAAGGCCCTTTGAACCGACAGATGGAATGATGTGATGAGTGATGATCTCTCTAAGCGGCGTCTTGGCCGAGGCTTGGCGGCATTGATCGGGGAAATGGATCAACCGAGGGCAACCGGTCCGGTTGCTCAAGGAGTAAGTCCAGACAGGTCGGTACCCATCGAGCATGTGTCGCGCAATCCCCGGAATCCCAGGCGGAGTTTTGATGAAAGTGAACTGCAGGATCTGGCGAGCTCCATCCGCCAGCATGGGATCGTCCAACCTGTCGTCGTGCGCCCGCATGGCGGACAATACGAGATTATCGCAGGAGAACGGCGGTGGCGCGCGGCTCAGCTTGCCGGTCTTGTCGAGATCCCGGTCATCATACGCGAAGTGGATGATCGCACGGCGCTTGAACTGGCAATCGTCGAGAATGTTCAACGCTCTGATCTAAATCCACTGGAAGAAGCGTTGGGCTACGAGCAGCTGATTGCCGAGCACGGATACACGCAGAACGATCTTGGTGAGATCATCGGCAAGAGCCGCAGTCATGTTGCAAACAGCCTGCGCCTGCTCAAGCTCCCCGATCCTGTGCGGGAGATGCTCTCCGCCGGTACTCTTTCTGCAGGGCATGCGCGTGCACTGGTTACGACATCGGATCCAGTCCAGCTAGCACGGACCATCGTGTCCAAGGGAATGTCGGTCCGCGATGCCGAGAAGCTTGCTCAAGCCGACATCAAGGCACAGTCCGAACCCCAGGGTGCTCCCAAGGTAGAGAAGGATTCCGATACGCTTGCGCTGGAGCGAACGCTTTCGGACGCGCTGGGCCTCGATGTGAAGATAAGTCACCGTAACGGCGGTGGTCAGGTTCGGATAAACTATCGTACGCTGGAGCAACTGGAAGATGTCTGCCGGTTGCTGGAGCGCCGCTAGGCGCTGTCAGCGACTAGCCGGGATGGCGATAGCCATTAGAGTGTGGAAAGCGATGCTCGGTTCCAGCGTCTGTTTCTGGCGGGACATCAAGACGGCATTCTGAAGGCGCTCGACGTCTCTGGCGAGAGCTTGTGAACTCCAGATCCTCAATGCCTTCTCTATAAGCGGCTTGCGCTTGAAATGGATATGGCGACCGAGCGTCATCATGACTTGTCCGATCGGCAGGTTCTTCCCATCCATCTCGGCTCTCATCAGATCCAGCATCTGGAACTGCTTCAGGCAGGTCTGGAGCACGAGAAAGATGGGCGTCTTGGATGAGGATATCTTCTGGAACGCCCTTTGCAAGGCAGCGAGGTCACCATTCAAGAGCGCATCGACTGCTTCGTCCGTCGAGACCCCGCTGGCGTCGCCGATGATCTCATCAACATGCTGTTCTTCAACCACGCCTTTGCCGCGGCAATAGAGGCAGAGCTTGCGTATCTCGTTGCGCGAGGCAAGACGGTCGCCACCCAGAAGATCAAGCAATCTCTGGCGCGCTGATGGACTGATCCTCAGCTCCGCTGCTTTGAGCTCCGCATCAATCATCCCGTTCAGAGCCCGCGCGTCGTCCGCATAGCAGGGGATGACAGCTATGGCCCTGGAAGGTTCGACAATCTTGCGCAGACCGCTTCCCTTCTTGAGATCCCCGGCTTCGATTACCAACCTGTTCGCAGGCGGCGGAGCATCAGCCAAGATCCGTAGTGCATCCAGGAGGGGTTTCTCGTTGCCCGCATTTCGCAGCCAAACCAGCTTGGAATCTCCGAACAAGCCAAGTGAGTTCACCTCATCCAGAAGGCGCCCGGAATCGGCCTGCAGGTCGGAGATGTCGAGTTTCAGCATTGAGAACGGGTCATCCAGCGATATTCCGGTGCGCTGCACTAACTGTGCCGCCCGTTCGGAAACGAGCCCCCTGTCGGGTCCGTAGAGAACAACGATCTTGTAAAGATCGCTGTTCTTTTCGGCAAAACGATCGAAGTCGTGCGACTTTATTTCTGCCATACGACCTCAGGCTGGGGCTCTCGCGCCAGGGTGATCGCAATCTCGGCCAGGATAAACTCGGCTAGCTCGCGCGCCGCCCGGTTCTCCGCGTCGCGAACCGCGCGCAGCTTTGCAAACCCTTGTCCCGGAACGTCAATGAGCGCAACAATCTCGCGCTTTGCGGATTTCAGAACTTTTCCGTCGCTGAGACGAGTGAGGGTATATACGGCTTCCACGAGAACGCGTCCCGGCAGCGGAATGCCGCTGATCGATACGTTGTCGTCGTCCTCGTCATCTATGATGCTCGAGACAGAGCTGGTCGCGCTCAGCTTCACGTCATAGGCAGGTCGGGATGTTTCTCCCTTTCCGCCATTGGTGAGGAAAATCAAATGGTTACGAACTACCTGATCTACGCGGTTCGTCGGCGGGGAGAAGCTTACGGCTTCAAGACGTTCTCCTGTTCCGCCGGCCTGTGAATACAGCGGCCGCACCTGGCAGCCCGCCAAGATTACTAGGGATGCGAGGCCGAGAACAAATCCGATGCGGCGGAAAGAGCGGTCAAACGACAATGTTCACAATCCTCTGTGGAATGACTATGATCTTTTTCAGCGGTCGACCATCAAGAGCCGTCTTCACCGCATCAAGCGCCAGAACCGCCGCCTCAACGGCACTTTGATCCGCGTCGCGGGAGATTGTCAATTCGGCTCGCTTCTTGCCATTGACCTGCACCGGGAGAGTGATCTGCTGCTCGACCACGAGCACCTCGTCGTAGCGTGGCCACTGAACGGTTGCGAGCAGCTGCTTGTTGCCAAGCACAGCCCAGCATTCCTCTGCCAGATGAGGTGTCATCGGTGCAACGATCTGGATCAGGATCTCCGCGGCCTCGCGGACGGCGGCGCGGTAGGCCGCATCACCCTCTCCCGCCGCAACCTTGGACAGCGGTGCTGAAAGCGCATTCACGAGCTCGTAAATCCGGGCAACGGCCTTGTTGAACGACAGCTTGTCATAGTCGCCCTGGACGGCCTGAAGCGCCTTGTGAGCTGCCTGTGAAACTGCAAGCCCGTCGCCCTGCTTCGCCGCAGCCGGAGATACATCCGCCAATGCGGCAGAGGCTTCCGAGATCAAGCGCCACAGTCTCTGTGTGAAACGGTGAGCCCCCTCGACGCCCGCCTCGGACCAGATCACATCCCGATCCGGAGGAGAATCCGATAGAACAAAGAAACGAGCAGTATCGGCGCCGTAAGACGCGATAATGTCATCAGGGTCGACGACGTTCTTCTTCGACTTCGACATCTTTTCTATAGGGCCGATCGTGACGTCTTCTCCGGTCAGGAGGAGGGTCGCATGACGCCTTCCATTGACCTCCTCGATCTTGATGTCGGCCGGCGAGACCCACTCTCCGCTGGAGCCGCGACGGTAGGTTTCGTGGACCACCATCCCTTGAGTGAACAGTCCTCGGAATGGCTCCTTGACATCAACATGTCCTGTCTCCCGCATGGCACGCGTGAAGAAGCGGGAGTAAAGGAGATGCAGGATCGCATGTTCTATCCCGCCGATGTACTGGTCCACAGGCAGCCAGTGGTTTGCGACGGCCGGATCGGTCGGCTCGCTCTCCCACGGAGCAGTAAAGCGGGTGAAATACCAGCTCGAATCGACAAACGTGTCCATGGTGTCCGTCTCGCGCCGCGCATCACGGCCGCAGTTCGGGCAGGCGACATGGCGCCAGGTGGGATGCCGGTCCAACGGGTTGCCGGGCTGGTCGAAGGT
>JAEYTV010000373.1 GCA_023433855.1 Pseudomonadota bacterium
CATGCACCCCGGCCAGCGTGTATCCTACGATATCGTCAATGCCATCGTCGCCGAGATAATCACCCCAGACGACTGTGCCAGGGGGTTCATCCTTGATGGTTACCCGCGCACCGTCGCCCAGGCCGTCGCGCTGGAGAAGATGCTTCAGGAGAAGGGCTGTCCGCTCGATGCGGTGATCGAGCTGAAGGTCGACGAGGACGCGCTTCTGGGGCGAATCGAAAACCGTGTCGCCGAAACCGTGGCTGCCGGTGGGAAGGTTCGCGCCGACGACATGCCGGATGCCTTCAAAAAGCGTCTGGTCGAATATCGCGAAAAGACCGCTCCGCTCTCGGCTCACTATGAGGCAACGGGCCAGCTGCGGACTGTGGACGGGATGGCCGAGGTCCAGGCGGTGACCGCCGAAATCGAAGAGATCCTGAAGGCCGTCTGAGCCGTCATCGATCCGTTAAAGAAACTTGGGGCCAGCGGTTGCATTTCGACGCTGATTCCGTTAAACACCGCGCCAACTCGCGACAGTTACAGCGATCGGCGCGGATTTTCCGAAGGGACATCCGGGACGGTCGTGTTTGACCTGTTCCGTATGGAATTTGAACTGGCGGCCGTGCAGCGGCTGCTCTCATGGAAGAAGTACCACTTGCCGGATGGCAACTGGAACGCAAGGAGAATAGGCGTGGCACGTATCGCTGGCGTCAACATCCCGACTGCGAAGCGCGTTGTTATTGCGCTGACCTACATTCACGGGATCGGCCCGAAATTTGCGCAGGAGATCGTCGAGAAGGTTGGTCTTCCGGCCGATCGTCGCGTTCACCAGCTGACCGATGCAGAAGTCCTGCAGATCCGCGAAACCATTGACCGCGACTATCAGGTCGAGGGTGATCTTCGTCGCGAAACCGCGATGAACATCAAGCGCCTGATGGACCTCGGCTGCTACCGCGGCTTGCGTCATCGTCGCGGGCTTCCGGTTCGCGGCCAGCGCACGCACACCAATGCCCGCACCCGCAAGGGCCCGGCAAAGGCGATCGCTGGTAAGAAGAAGTAATCTCCCGGGCTTCCGGGTGAGGGAGGCTGGCGTTCGGTCGCTGGCCTCTTTTTGAGTTTGGAGCGGGACTTCTGTCCTGTTCCGGTGGAGCCGCTGGAACTACGGCGGTGACGAGATCAACGAAAGGAAGACCATGGCCAAGGAAGCCACCCGCGTCCGCCGTCGCGAACGCAAGAACATCACGTCGGGCGTTGCCCACGTAAATTCCAGCTTCAACAACACGATGATCACCATCACCGATGCGCAGGGCAATGCCATCGCCTGGTCGTCTGCTGGTGCCAAGGGCTTCAAGGGTTCGCGTAAGTCGACCCCGTTCGCTGCACAGATCGCTGCGGAAGACTGCGCCAAGAAGGCTCAGGAGCACGGCATGAAGTCGCTGGAGGTTGAGGTTTGCGGTCCGGGCTCCGGTCGTGAATCGGCTCTGCGCGCTCTGCAGGCTGCGGGTTTCATGATCACCTCGATCCGCGATGTGACGCCGATCCCGCACAACGGCTGCCGTCCGCGCAAGAAGCGCCGCGTCTAATCTAGATGCGCCGGCCGATGGGTCGATCGCATTGAACTTGCGTGATGCCGCCTTACTTCGCCTGTCGAGGTTTGGCGGTTTTGCCGTACCGCCGAATGGCAATGCCTTACTCGGTGCTTCTCATGCTCGGTTGCCACGATTGGATGGTGGCAACGAACGGAAGGTATTTACTCATGATCCAGAAGAACTGGCAGGAACTGATCAAGCCGAACAAGGTGGAATTCACCTCGTCCGGCCGTACCAAGGCAACGCTGGTTGCCGAACCGCTGGAGCGCGGCTTCGGTCTGACGCTCGGCAACGCGCTTCGTCGCGTGCTTCTGTCGTCGCTGCGCGGTGCTGCTGTAACCGCCGTCCAGATTGACGGCGTGCTGCACGAGTTCTCGTCCATCCCGGGTGTTCGGGAAGACGTGACCGACATCGTGCTGAACATCAAGGAAATCGCCATCAAGATGGATGGCGACGACGCAAAGCGGATGGTCGTGCGCAAGCAGGGCCCAGGCTCCGTCACCGCCGGGGACATCCAGACGGTTGGCGATATCGAGATCCTCAACCCCGACCATGTGATCTGCACGCTCGACGAGGGCGCCGAGATCCGCATGGAGTTCACGGTCAACAACGGCAAGGGCTATGTCCCGGCCGAACGTAACCGTGCAGAAGATGCACCGATTGGCCTGATCCCGGTCGACAGCCTCTATTCGCCGGTCAAGAAGGTGTCCTACAAGGTGGAAAACACCCGCGAAGGGCAGGTTCTTGACTACGACAAGCTGACCATGACCATCGAGACCGATGGTTCGGTCACCGGTGAAGACGCGGTCGCGTTCGCTGCCCGTATCCTTCAGGACCAGCTCACGGTCTTCGTCCACTTCGACGAACCGCAAAAGGACGTCGAGGAAGAAGCGGTCACCGAACTCGCGTTCAACCCGGCGCTTCTCAAGAAGGTCGACGAACTGGAGCTTTCGGTCCGTTCGGCGAACTGCCTGAAGAACGACAACATCGTTTATATCGGCGACCTCATCCAGAAGACCGAGGCGGAAATGCTGCGCACTCCGAATTTCGGTCGCAAGTCGCTGAACGAGATCAAGGAAGTTCTGGCATCCATGGGCCTCCATCTCGGCATGGAAGTTCCCGCCTGGCCGCCAGAGAACATCGAAGATCTCGCCAAGCGTTACGAAGACCAATACTAACTAATCAGACTGCAGGCGAATGCCTGCAAGTGAAGGAGACCAGACATGCGCCACGGAAAAGCCGGCCGCAAGCTCAACCGCACCGCAAGCCATCGCAAGGCGATGTTCGCCAACATGGCCGCTTCGCTCATCACCCATGAGCAGATCGTCACCACCCTGCCGAAGGCGAAGGAAATTCGCCCGATCGTCGAAAAGCTCGTCACCCTCGGCAAGCGCGGTGACCTGCACGCTCGTCGTCAGGCGATCTCGCAGATCCAGGATCAGGCAGCCGTTCGCAAGCTGTTTGACGCAATTGCCTCGCGTTACGCGACCCGCAACGGCGGTTACCTGCGTATCATGAAGGCTGGCTTCCGCCAGGGCGACAATGCTGCCATGGCAGTGATCGAGTTCGTCGAGCGTGACGTCGATGCAAAGGGCGCAGCCGACAAGGCTCGCGTTGCCGCTGAAGCAGAAGCTGCCGAAGCCGCTTAATTCGACTTCTGAACGATCTATCGAAAAAGCCGGGTGGAAACACCCGGCTTTTTTTGTCATCGCGCAGCATGCGCCAGCTTGCCGTGGCCTTTTTTCCAGTTGAGGAAGGGCCGGCGCAGCGGTCGGTAGGCAAGCAGGATCACGATGAGTGCGACGTGGACGAACGGCACCAGGGTCACGGACTTGACCGCCAGCACGTAGTGGAAGGCTCCTCCCAGGGCGATCAGGTAGATGAGCTTGTGGAGCTTGTTCCAGCCCTGCTGAAGCTTGCGGATCGACAGGTTGTTCGATGTTGCAGCAAGCGGGAGAAGCAAAAGCAGGCAGGCGAAGCCGATGGTGATATAGGGTCTCTTGGCGATATCGCCCCAGATTGCGCCGAAGTTGAACTGCAGATCGAGGGACACATAGACCGCGAAGTGCATGAGCACATAGTAGAAGGCGAGAAGCCCGAGCGCCCGGCGGTAGCGAAGCCAGTTGAGGCCTGCAATGTCGCGGAGCGGCGTGATTGCAAGCGTCGCGATGACGAACCGCAGCGCCCAGATGCCCAGCGCATGCTCGAATTCCTTGACCGGGTTGAAACCCAGACCACCGGTCAGGCCGAGATAGAAATACCAGACGGCGGGACAGAGGCCGATCGCATAAACGGCCCAGACGCTGGCCTTGTGGTAGCGGCGGGGCAGGGTGGGGATGAAAGCCATCAATAGTTCGCTTTCAGGTCCATGCCGTCGTAGAGGCTGGCCACCTCGTCGGCATAGCCGTTGAAGGGTAGGGTCGGCCGCCGGTTGCCGCCGAATAGGCCACCCTCGCCGATTCTCTGTTCGGTTGCCTGGCTCCAGCGCGGATGATCCACTGCGGGGTTGACGTTGGAATAGAAACCGTATTCCCGCGCATTGGCATTTTTCCAGGTCGTTTGCGGTTGTTCTTCGACCAGTGAGATCCGGACGATCGATTTGATGCTCTTGAATCCATATTTCCAGGGAACGACGAGCCTCACCGGGGCGCCGTTCTGGTTCGGCAGCGTTTCTCCGTAGAGCCCGACCGCCAGGATGGTCAGCGGATGGCGGGCCTCGTCCAGTCGCAGGCCCTCGACATACGGCCATGGCAGCGGCTGGAAAAAGCCGCTCTGCGCCGGCATTTCTTCGGGCCTGACAACCGTCTCGAACGCGACATACCTGGCGCTGCCGAGAGGTTCGACCTGCTCGAGCAGGGCCGAAAGAGGAAAGCCGATCCAAGGGATCACCATCGACCATCCTTCCACGCATCGCATCCGGTAGGTGCGCTCCTCCAGGTTCATCTTCAGGATCTCGTCGAGGGCGAATTCCTTTGGCTTGCCGACCATGCCGTCGACTTTCACCGTCCAGGGCGTCGGCTTGAACGCCCCAGAGTTCTGGGAAGGATCCTCCTTGTTGACGCCGAACTCGTAGAAATTGTTGTAGCTTGTCACCGCTTCCTTGGGTGTTAGCGGCTCATCCAGCTTGTATGCGCCAGGGGCGGCGGCCAGCGGGGCGGAGAGTGCCCTGCCTCCGATCAGCGCGAGGCCTGCCGCAGCGGCTGTGCCAAGAAGGCTTCGCCGGGAGAGGTAGACGTCCCTCGGGGTGATCTCGGAGGATGGGATATGGGGCGGACGGTAGGCGGGCATGATGGTGTCTCCACGGGACCTGATGCGTCTACTCCCGATATACGTAATCCGATTGGCGTTTGTTTCACAGCGACAGAAGCAGTCGCGGAGGCCACTTTTGCGTGAAACGAACGAGATTCCAGCTGGCTCCCGCTTGGAACCGCAAGGCATCGAACTCATTTGATGAGAAGATGTGGAGGACCGCACATGGCGACGAAAACCTGGGATGCTTCAACCGGACGTTATGTCAACGACGCCGACGACCGCGTTGCGCGGCTGCGGCGGCTTAGGCGGCTGAGCGGTATCGCAAGGCTCATGGATACCGCCATCGGCATTCCTGGCACACGATTCCGTTTCGGTGCCGACTCCATCCTTGGGCTTGTTCCGGTGGTCGGGGATGCAGGCGGAGCGCTTGTCGGCCTGTACATCGTCAATGAGGCGCGGCGAATGGG
>JAEYTV010000396.1 GCA_023433855.1 Pseudomonadota bacterium
GAACTGGGACTCACTGAAGCCGACATTCCTTTCGAATTGCTGCAGGATCCGTACGGAATCAATTTCTGGCCCGAGTTCAAAGGCCGCGACGGGTGCCGGACGCCCATGGTGTGGGATGCACAAGCTCTTCAGGCCGGGTTCTCCACGGCGGAAAAGACGTGGCTTCCGATCCCGGTTGAACATCAGCTCCGCGCCGTCAGCGCCCAGTATGGCGACCCCGCGTCCGTCCTTGAGCAATACCGGCGATTCCTGGCGTTCCGCAAGCAACACACCGCTTTCACAAAGGGAGATATTGTCTTTCTTCCGGAAGATGGCACGGTGCTGCGGTACAAACGACATTACGGCAACGAGACGCTCCTTTGTCTCGTAAACATGGATGCAGCCGCGGCGGTTACCGAACTTCCCGCGGGTGAATGGGAGGTCCTCGTCGGTCACGGCTTCGAAAGCAATGTGGAAGACAGACGAGTAGAATTGCCGGCCTGGGGAGCTTTTTTCGCCCGCCACGTCTGACACCAAAGGGGAGGTAACATGGCTGGAGTCGTTCTGAAGGATATCCGCAAGGCTTATGGCCAGGTGAAGGTGGTGCACGGCATCGACCTCGACATCAAGCAAGGCGAGTTCGTCGTCTTCGTCGGTCCATCAGGTTGTGGCAAGTCCACCTTGCTGCGAATGATCTCCGGGCTGGAAAGCATCACGGGCGTCGAGATGTATATCGACAATCAACTCGTCAACGAGGTGCCGCCGTCACGGCGCGGCATCGCCATGGTCTTCCAGTCATATGCGCTCTATCCGCATATGACCGTCTACGACAACATGGCCTTCGGCATGCGGATCGCCAAGGAGAACCGGAAGGAGATCGACCGGCGAGTCCGTTCGGCGGCCGAGATTCTCCAGCTCACGCCTTATCTGGACCGCCTGCCGAAAGCACTGTCCGGCGGACAGCGGCAGCGCGTCGCCATCGGGCGGGCAATCTGCCGCGATCCGAAGGTCTTCCTCTTCGACGAGCCGCTGTCGAACCTGGACGCTGCCCTTCGGGTTGCCACACGCATTGAGATCGCCAAGCTGAAGGAATCCATGCCGGACACGACCATGGTCTATGTGACGCATGACCAGGTGGAGGCGATGACGCTCGCCGACCGGATCGTGGTCCTCTCGGCGGGTCGCATCGAACAGGTCGGCTCGCCCCTGGAACTTTACGAACGGCCGCAGAACCTCTTCGTGGCGCGTTTCATAGGCTCGCCGGCCATGAACGTCATACCGGCCACCGTGACGGGGACCGGAGATGCAACGACCGTCGCCTTGAAGCGTGGCAAGGAGGTTCACGTCCCGATATCAATCCCGGCCTCAGAGGCACTCAAGGCCGCAAGCCTCGGTGTTCGTCCGGAGGATCTGACGATTGCCACCGGCGAGGAGTATCTTTTCGAAGGACGGGTTTCGATCGTAGAGGCGCTCGGCGAAGTGACCCTGCTCTATATCGATGGCCTGGTTGAGGAAGAGCAGATCATCGCCAAGCTGCCCGGCATCGTCGACGTCAGGAAGGGCGACACGGTGCGTTTGACGGCCGATCCCAGAAAGCTGCACCTCTTTGATGCAGACGGCAACAGCTATCGCCGGAATGGGTAACAAGGTGTTTACCATGTCGCAGCGATCCGACCGGAGCGCCGCGTCACAGAGGGAGGTTCACACCCTCTGTTAAATATCGCCGCGTAGCCTTCTTTTATCGAAGAAGGAGAGTTGTCGTGGTTGCGGCGCCGACGAGCAGAAATCACTTTTTGAACAAGGAAGAGTCTTTCATGTATGACCGCGAGGCGCGGTTCAAAATGGAAGACACCATGAATGCAGCGCGCATCGAGTATACCGAGAAGGGCGTCATGAACATGGCGCAGCGCCGCTGCGATCTCCTGCGGATATCGCTGAGCGGAGCGGTCATCGGGATACTCACCCAATACGCGCTTCCGCAGCAATTCTACCTGGATGTTCCGGATGCCCGCATCACCAAGGTCGGCTGCCTGCTGATGAAGACCTTCGCCAACAATACCGTAGAGGTCCGCTTTCTGCGCCTCTTGACGCAAAAGGAGCTAGATCGGATCTTCGTCTTCTCCACCCATCCGGCCCACCGCGACCGCAAGCTGGACGTGCGCTCCTGGTGACAGGGGCGCGTTGCCGCAGAACGCGGGGGTGCAAGCTTCAGAAGAAGACGCTTGCACCCTGATCGGCATGGCCGACGTTTCGACGGAACGCCGCAAAAAGCTCACGGCCCATACCGAACTCGTTATCCGAAAGATCGACGACGGCCGGGGTCCTTGCTGCCAATTCTGTGGGATCGACCAGGACCTCCAACGTTCCGGCCGCAGCATCCAGGCGGATGAGGTCGCCATCCCGGATCCTGGCAATAGCGCCACCATCGAGCGCCTCGGGCGTTACGTGGATGGCGGCCGGTACCTTGCCAGAGGCGCCTGACATGCGGCCATCGGTTACGAGCGCCACCTTGTAGCCCCGATCCTGCAAGACGCCGAGCGAAGGTGTGAGGCGATGCAATTCGGGCATGCCGTTCGCCCTAGGTCCCTGGAAGCGCACGACGGCCACGAAGTCCCTGTTGAGTTCACCCCGCTTGAAGGCGTCCTGCATTTCCTGCTGGTCGTGGAACACCACGGCCGGAGCTTCGATGACATGACGTTCCGGTTTCACCGCGGAGATCTTGATGACCGCCTTGCCCATGTTGCCGGTCAGCATCTTCAAACCGCCGTTCGACTGGAACGGTGTCTCGATCGAAGCAAGAACCTTCCTGTCTCCACTCTCTTCCGGTGCCGGCCCGCGCACCACATGGCCGTTGTCGTCGAGCTTGGCTTCGACCGTATAGCTCTCGAGACCGCGGCCAAAAACGGTTCGGACATCGTCGTGCACGAGGCCTTGCCTCAGGAGTTGCTTGATGAGGAAACCCATCCCGCCAGCGCCGTGGAAGTGGTTCACGTCGGAAATTCCGTTTGGATAAACCCGAGCCAGCAGCGGTACGATGTCTGAAAGGTCAGAGATATCCTGCCAGGTGAGATGGATACCGGCTGCCCGTGCCATCGCCACAAGATGAAGAGTATGGTTTGTAGAGCCGCCGGTTGCATGGAGGCCAACCACGCCATTCACGATCGAACGCTCGTCGATCATTTCGCCAGCCGGAGTGAACTCGTTGCCAAGGGCCGTGATCGCAAGCGCCCGTTTGGCGGCTTCCTTCGTCAGGGCATCGCGCAAGGGCGTACCGGGATTGACGAAGGAGGCGCCGGGCATATGGAAGCCCATGATCTCCATCAGCATCTGGTTGGAGTTAGCCGTGCCGTAGAAGGTGCAGGTGCCGGGACCGTGATAGGATTTCGATTCCGCCTCCAGAAGCTCCTTCCGCCCGACCTTGCCCTCCGCATAGAGCTGGCGGATGCGCGACTTTTCGTCATTGGGGAGCCCTGAGGTCATCGGTCCTGCCGGAATGAACACCGCTGGAAGATGACCAAAGCTCAGGGCCGCGATCACCAGCCCGGGTACGATCTTGTCGCAGATGCCGAGGAAGACGGCGGCATCGAACATGTTGTGCGACAGACCGATCCCCGCAGCCATGGCGATCGCGTCACGGGAGAACAACGAAAGCTCCATGCCCGGCTGGCCTTGGGTGACCCCGTCGCACATGGCAGGGACGCCGCCCGCTACCTGGGCTGTTCCCCCCGCCTCGTGCGCAGCCGCCCGGATGATCGACGGAAAAGTCTCGTACGGCTGGTGCGCCGAAAGCATGTCGTTGTAAGCCGTGATGATGCCGAGGTTCGGCACGATGTCCCCTGACAGGGCGACCTTGTCGGCGGGGGAACAGGCTGCAAATCCGTGCGCCAGGTTTCCGCAAGACAGGACGGCGCGGTGCGGGCCGCGTGACGCTGCCCGCCGCACCCGGTCAAGGTAAGGCTCCCGATGTGGCTTTGATCGTTCGACGATGCGGGCGGTGATCGCCTCGACTTTGGAATGGGCGGGCATGATCTAGTCCTCTGCCGTCAATCCCGGCTTGGGAGTGGCAAGAGCCGACCGGGATAGTCTTGTTGAACATCCGGCCTCGGGCCGGTTATGCGGCTCCTTAGGGGGCCCAATAGATTTCGAGCGGGGACTGGGCGCGATGAAGCACCGCCCGGATTGGCATTTCCGTTTCGTCGGAACCGGCCGCGGCCGCCTCCAGGACGTCCCTCTTGGCCTGACCTTCGATATGCAGGGCCAGGAAGCGCGCGTCCGAGAGGCTCGCAAACGACAGGGTCAGCCGCTCCTCGCCCGCACCTTCCGCTTCCATGGTCAGCACGCCGCGTGGTCCGTGAGGATCAAGTGCCGCTTCGAGATTGTTGCCGTGTGGAAAGAAGGAAGCGGTGTGACCGTCTGCGCCCATGCCCAGCACGACGACGTCGAAGGGATTGCCTATGGCGGCGGTCTTCTCGGTGGCGATCGCGGCCGCGTCTCCGATCGAAGCTGCCTCATGGTACAGCGGGATGAACTGCGCTGCGGCAGCCTTGCCCTTCAGCAGATGAGAGGCAACCAAAAGATGGTTCGAGCGTGGGTTGTCGGAAGGGACGAAGCGCTCATCGACCAGTGTCACCACGACGTTGGCCCAGTCGATCTCCCGTGTGGAGAGCGCTTCGAAGAAACGCTTCGGCGTCGAACCGCCGGAGACGGCAACGGACGCACGGCCCCGCTCGGTAATCGCCGTCGCAAGACATGCGGCGACCTTGTCGGCCAAAGCGCTGGCCAGGGTGGCGGAATCGGCAAAGGCATGCAGGTTCGATGCCATTGTGTTGTCCTCAGCCTTCATGCCATGTGCGGCCGTCACGCTCGATCAGCGCGATCGCCTGGCTTGGTCCCCAGGTGCCGGCGGTATAACCCTGAACCCTCTGGCCGGTAGCCTCCCAGCCCTTGAGAATCGGATCGACCCAGCGCCACGCAGCCTCGACCTCGTCGCGGCGCATGAACAGCGTCTGGTTTGAACGGATCGTGTCCATCAACAGGCGCTCATAGGCGTCGGGATTGCGCACGGCGAACGCTTCCGCAAAGCTCATGTCGAGCGAGACCTCGCGCAGCCGCATTCCTCCTGGACCGGGGTCCTTGATCATCAGCGATTGCTTGACGCCCTCGTCTGGCTGCAAGCGGATGATCAACTGGTTAGCGGAGATCTTGCCTGCGCCTGACTCGAAGATGTTGTGAGGTATAGGCTTGAAGGTGATGACGATTTCCGAAACGCGATTTGCGAGTCGCTTGCCGCTGCGGATGTAGAACGGCACCCCGGCCCAGCGCCAGTTTTCGAGCTCAGCCTTTATGGCCACGAAGGTTTCGGTATTGGACACACCGCCTTCCAGTTCGTCCAGATAGCCGCGGACAGGCCCACTGGCGGAAGCTCCGGCCCGATATTGCCCGCGCACGGTGTACTGTTCGACGTTCTCTTCGGTAATCGGCTTCAGTGCCCGAAGCACCTTCAGCTTCTCGTCGCGGACTGCCTCCGAGTTCATCGAGGAGGGTACTTCCATCGCCACTAGACAGAGGAGTTGCAGGATGTGGTTCTGTACCATGTCGCGCAGGGCGCCAGCCGTATCATAGTAGCCCGCCCGACCCTCCAGCCCGACGGTCTCCGCGACCGTAATCTGGACGTGGTCGATGTGCTCCGCATTCCAGAGAGGCTCGTAAAGAGCATTGGCGAAGCGCAACGCCATTAGGTTCTGCACCGTCTCCTTGCCGAGGTAGTGATCGATGCGGAAAATCTGCTCTTCACGGAAGACCTTGCCGATGATGTCGTTCAGTTCGAGTGCCGAAGCGAGATCGCGTCCGATCGGCTTCTCCACGACGATGCGTGTAGCCCTGGTAATAAGCTTGTGATCCCGGATCTTCTCCGAGATCGGGCCGAAGATAGCTGGCGCCACTGCAAGGTAGAAGACGCGGACGCGTTCCTTGCCGTCGTCGATCAGCTTCTTCAACTCGTCCCAGCCCTGATCGGACTTTGCATCGACGGAGACGTAGAAAAGGCGCTGGCAAAACTTCTGGACCTCTGCCTCATCGTATTCGCCCTCTTTCAGGTACTCCCTGAGCGCGTCCTCCGCGAACTTGCGGTAGTCTTCATGCGACAGGTTGCTGCGCGAGGCACCGATGATGCGAGTGGGCTCGGTAAACTGGCCTTCCACCTGCCGGTGGTAGAGCGCGGGCAGGAGCTTCCGTTCGGCAAGATCGCCGCTTCCGCCAAAGACGATACAATCAAACGGTTCGACTGGGATGATCTGGCTGCTCATCGCTTTTCTTTCATCTGAATAGTTGGGCACTGTCTAATCTAATCGATTTAAAAACGCTAGTCCAAAATGGCCGGCACCACACCGGGTAAACAAGATGTCAGACCCTGTCGCGCAAAGCAAACCAGGTAAGCGCGAGGAAAAGCAGTGGTGTTCGCAACTTGCGACCTCCCGGAAAGGCTGGGATATGAAGATCTTCAAGGTAGTCGAGCTCCGTTGTCCCGCCGACGATCATGTCGGCATAGAGTTTGCCGCAATAGTTCGACAGCATCACGCCATGACCCGAATAACCGCCGATCGAGGTGACGCCTGGCATGACCTCCCGTACAAACGGCCGGCGCGGCATCGTAATCCCCACATTGCCTCCCCAAGCGTGGGTGATGCTTACATGCTTCAGCGCCGGATAGGTTTCGATGATCTGTCGGCGGATAGCCTCGGCCGTGTCTTTGGGGCTGCGCGAGGAATAGACCTCGCGACCCCCGAACAGCAGTCGCTTGTCGCGCGATTTGCGGAAATAGCGCACCACGAAGCGCGAGTCGGCAACCGCTTCCCCGCCCGGCAGGATCTCAGGGAAGTCATGGAGCGGTTCGGTGGCGGCGATGAAAGACCCGATTGGCATGACATGTGCCGCAGTCACCGGCTCCAGTTTGCCGATATAGGCGTTGGCCGCGAGCAGCACCCGGTCGGCTGTGAGCGTTCCTGAGGACGTTTGAACAAGAATCTTGCCGCCGCTTCTGCTGATATCGGTGGCGCGGGTCATCTCGTGGATCCTTGCGCCTGAAAGCTGGGCTGCCCGGGCCATGCCGACCAGCAGCTTCAGCGGATGGATATGGCCGGTACCGACGTCCCTGACGCCGCAGTGGTATCTGCGGGTTCCGAGGCGCTCGGCGGTCTCCTCTGCATCCATGAACGAGAGATGCGGATATGCGTAGCGTTCCGCCGCGATTTCCGCATTGGCGCGATATTCCCTTTCATGCCCCCGCTTGTGGGCGACGTTCATCTGTCCGGGCATGTATTCCATGTCGATGGAATGGTGCTGCGCGAATTGGAGAAGATGACGTTTGGCATGTTCGGCCATGTCGAAAAGGGCCCGGGAGCGCTCCAAGCCGAGTTCCTTTTCGAGATCCTCCGGCCACCACCGCTGACCGGTACCCATCTGTCCACCATTACGCCCGGAGGCGCCGTCGCCTAGGTGGCAGGCCTCGATGAGCGTCACGGAAACGCCCGCCTTGGCAAGGTTGTAGGCGGCCTGCAGCCCTGTATAGCCGCCACCGACAACAGCGACGTCAACCGTTCTCGATCCATCGAGCCTGGGATAGGTTGGCCGCTCTTCGACTGTCGCCTGGTACCAGGAAAGGCCCGGCGCAATCGGGCTCTGCCATGTATCGCCCATTCCGGTACTCACACGTTGAGAAGCAGGAACTCCCGCTCCCAGGGACTGATCACCTGCATGAATGTCTCGAACTCACCGCGTTTCACCCCGGCATAGAGACCGATGAATTCCGAACTGAACACCTCCGCCAGTGCGGGCTCGGCTTCCAAGTGCGAAACGGCTTCCAAAAGGCCCCGCGGCAACTCGATCGAGCCTTCGTTGGCGGTGTCTTCTGTCGGCGGCGCGGGCTCGATCTGATTGATGATGCCAAGCAGCCCGCAGCCCAACGAGGCAGCCAGTGCCAGGTATGGATTGGCATCCGAGCTTGGCAACCGGTTCTCGACCCTGCGGGCTGCAGCGTCGGACACTGGTACGCGGAAGGCCGTCGTGCGGTTGTCATAACCCCAGGCATTGTTGACCGGAGCCGACATGTCGGGCGTCAAGCGTCGGTAGGAATTCACGTAAGGAGCCATCATCACCAGGCTCTTCGGGACGTAGGTCTGCATGCCTCCGATGAAATGGAAGAACGTCTTGGAGGCCGAACCATCGGGATTGGAGAAGATGTTCTTGCCGCTGTCGATATCGACGACAGACTGATGGATGTGCATGGCCGAGCCTGGCTGCCCCTGCATCGGCTTCGCCATGAAGGTGGCATAGATCCCGTGCTTCATGGCCGCTTCGCGGATCGTGCGCTTGAACATGAAAACCTGATCGGCAAGTTCGACCGGATCGCCGTGCCGCAGGTTGATTTCAAGCTGCGCCGGGCCTTCCTCGTGGATCAGCGTGTCGATCTCCAGGCCCTGCTTTTCGGAGAAGTGATAGATATCGTCGATCAGTTCGTCAAATTCGTTGATGCCGGCTATGGAATAGCCCTGGCCGGCAAGGATCGATCGGCCAGACCGCCCTTTCGGGGGATGCAGCGGATAATCCGGATCATCGTTCTTGGCGACCAGGTAGAACTCGATTTCCGGCGCCACGACGGGCTTCCAGCCCCGTTCGTGATAAAGGTTGACCACATTTTTGAGGACGTTACGTGGCGTGTACGCGACCGCATTCCCTTCTGTATCGACAATATCGCAGATCACCTGTGCCGTCGGGTCGGTTTCCCAGGGAACGACCGAAAGCGTCGAAAGATCTGGGACGAGTTTGAGGTCGCTGTCACGTGGCTCGTAACGGAATGTGCCCGTCTCGTCGGGATATTCTCCCGAAATGGTATGGCGGTAGAGGGCCGACGGAAGGGCGAGCGAGGTGTTTGAGGTGAATTTCGAGGACGGCATCATCTTGCCCCGGGGGACACCCGCGAGATCAGGAGTTATGCATTCCACGTCCTCGATGCCTCGCGCCCGGAGCCATCCCGCAGCTTCGCGCCAATCCGCTGCGCCGCGGAGCGATGTAAGTGTCGGCTGGGCGACGGCGGCTTTGAGAACGGTACCTGTTACGGGAGCGGGATTGGCTTTCTTACGCGGCATGACACACCGGGGTGAGGTTGATCGAAGTTCCATCATAACCACGGAATGGCGATTGGCGAGGGGGGCGGCATTGACTTTGCGCCGTTCAACAAAGCAAGAAGCGCCGAACAGCAAGGAACTTGTCGGTGAAGCAGAAATATGACGTGGTCATCCTGGGGGCCGGTGCTGCTGGAATGATGTGCGCCATCCGCGCCGGCCGTCTCGGACGTTCGGTGCTTGTCCTTGATCACGCAAAAGCACCAGGCGAGAAGATCCGCATCTCCGGGGGCGGACGGTGCAATTTCACCAACATCCATGCGAGCGCCAGGAACTTCCTGTCGTCCAATCCACATTTTGCCAAGTCTGCACTCGCCCGGTTCACGCCGCGCGATTTTCTGGGAATGGTCGAGCGACATCGCATCCCCTGGCACGAGAAGACGTTGGGGCAGCTATTCTGTGACAACAGTGCCAAGGACATCATCCGGATGTTGTTGGAGGAGATGAGGGCGGTCGGCGCAACTCTGCAACTTCAGACGCAGATCGCCAACCTGGAGAAGACCGTCGGAGGTTTCCGCCTGGAAACGTCCGACGGCGTCGTGGAGGCGCAGGCACTTGTCGTCGCCACGGGCGGCAAGTCGATCCCGAAGATGGGCGCCACCGGCCTTGCCTATGACATCGCCAGGCAGTTCGGCCTGAAGGTCACCGAAACGCGTCCGGCGCTCGTCCCCCTGACCCTCGATCCGACTCTCCTCGCGAAGCTTTCACCGCTTTCCGGTATCAGTGTGCCGGCGGAGGTGCGGCACGGAAAGACCGTCTTCCGGGAAGCGCTGCTGTTTACCCATCGCGGCCTTAGTGGGCCGGCAATCCTGCAAGTCTCGTCCTACTGGCGGGAGGGCGACAACATCACCCTTACGCTGGAGCCAGACCTGGACTTGGTCGCGCTATTGAAAGCCGCCCGGAAAGAAAGCGGACGGCAAGCGGCCCAGCGGGTGCTCGCCGAATACCTGCCGAAGCGCCTGGCGCAGTTCTTCGTCGAGAACAGGCAGCCAGGACAACATCTCGCCGATATGTCGGACAAAGCGATCGAAGCGCTTGCGGCATCGATCCAGAACTGGACAATCAAGCCCGCGGGATCGGAAGGATACCGAACGGCGGAAGTGACCCTCGGCGGCATCGACACAACGGAACTCGATTCAAGGACGATGCAGGTGAAGGCGGTGCCGGGGCTGTACTTCATCGGAGAATGCGTTGACGTTACGGGCTGGCTGGGTGGTTACAATTTTCAATGGGCATGGGCGTCGGGGCACGTGACCGGCGAAGCGCTGGCCGAGGCGTGATTCAGCAGTTCTTAATGCGCGTGGCGCATGCTGCCTTAATGCCAGCAAAGTCTTGTGGTGCTTTGTTGCATGCGCTGGCTGCCGGCTCATGGCCGGCCGCCAGGAATGACAACTGTTCTGGGGTTATGTTCATGCAAAAGGCCCGCGGTGCCCGTGCGATCGCAATTGCTCTCCTCCACGATGAGGCAAGGCAGAAGCGACTGCGTCTCTTCGCGATTTCGGCAGGGGCAACGGCAGCTTTTCTCGCGCTCCCGATCATTTTCTTCCACTGACATATCCCGCCTGGCAGTCCAGGGCGCAAAAGGCACTGCGCACGCGTGGTGACGAGTGGCCGACGGTACTTGGGGCCGACTGACGGAAGGCGGACGTCACGCTGGCTTGCCGTTTGCCGCGTGAGGTGATCAGGCGGCTGAACGCCACGAACCAGCCGGACGTCGGGGTGGCAAAACGACGATAGAATTCTTCTTCCGTCTCGGACCGGCAACAATCGGCGAGCGCATTCCTCTGGTGCAGCAGATGGGCAATGACGACGTTCTCGTACATGGGAACTCTCCTTAAACGACGTCCCTGCTTTTATACCTCAAAAAAAGCTTCTTGTACCGCCAAGAACCGGCTATGTTTTTCAGCCATGAAAAACATAGGTTGGGACGCCTACGAGATCTTCCTCGAAGTCGCACGCGGAGGTGGTCTTTCCGGAGCCGCCGCGACGTCAGGGCTGAGCCCTGCCACGATCGGCCGTCGTATGCTGGACCTGGAAGCCGCCGTCGGCCGTCCGCTTTTTCTCCGCAGCCGCACCGGATATCAGCTCACCACGGACGGTTCTGCGCTTTTTTCGGAGCTGCTCGAAATGGAGGGAGCGGCGCGGAGGGTGGAAAGCTGGAAGCGTGAAAGCCGCGCCGCGCCGCTCGTTCGGATAGCCTGCGGCACGTGGCTTGCCTGGATGTTCATGAGAAACCTATCTCTTATCCGCCACGAGCAGGACAACGTTCGGCTGAACTTCTATGTAGCCGAACGGCGTGCGAGTCTGGCGCACCGGGAAAGCGACATCGGCATTCGCGCGTTCGAGCCTCATGAACCCAACCTTGCGGCGACAAAACTCGGCGAGGTCGCCTATGCTGCCTATCGCTCCCGCAGCTCGCATTCGTTCGTCGCCGATCAATGGTTGGCAGTCGGCCAGGAAGACGCGATCTCGGCCTATCTTCGCTGGCCGCACGACCACAACCCCGGCCGCGTGGTGATTACGGTCAACCAGCCAAGAGCCTTGCGCGACCTCGCGCTCGCCGGTGCAGGTACTGCGGTTCTGCCCTGTTTCATCGGCGACCAGGATATGCGCCTGCAACGGGTCGGAGGTGAGATCTTGAGCCTCCGGCACACGCAATGGATCGTCATGAACAACGACGATCGCCACCGTCCGGAAATCCGGGCGGTGGTCGATCGGATGGTTAGCTTTGTCAGAGGCAATGCGGATCTTTTTTCCGGCCGCCGCTCCTAGCTTGCGACACGGTTGGTGACGACCACCGGTATCATGAGATCGCCCCAGTGACCTTCGCCGCCGTGATGGCGCGCCGAGCGGACCAGTTCTACGGAAACGCCCGCGTTGACCGCCTTCATGACGGCGTGGTTGAGGCGGTGCAGGTCGTTCGCCAGCGTGCGTATGGCCGCCTGTTGCTCGGCGGTCATGCTGCTTGATTGCTCCTCGGCGCGCTCCTTGACGCGGGTCTGGACATTCATGGCATTTCTCCTCTTCTTGTGCCGGGGTTCTTGAGATGCTGCCGGGCCGTCCGGACCGGCAGCAGGTCTTTCGCTTACTCTGCGGCGGGGCGGAACTGGTCGTGCTCGGTCGACCCGCTCATGGCAGTCGTGGAGGACAGGCCGCCGGTGATGGCCGTCGAAACCGCATCGAAATAGCCGGTGCCGACCTCCCGCTGATGCTTGGTCGCGGTGTAGCCGTTGGCCTCGGCCGCAAATTCGGCCTCCTGGAGCTCCGAATAGGCTGCCATCTGGCGGTCCTTGTAGCTCCGCGCCAGTTCGAACATGCCGTAGTTCAGCTGGTGGAAACCGGCGAGCGTGATGAATTGAAACTTGTAGCCCATGGCTCCGAGCTCCCTCTGGAACTTGGCAATGGTCCCGTCGTCCAGGTTCTTCTTCCAGTTGAACGAAGGCGAGCAGTTGTAGGCGAGCATCTTGTTCGGATGCACCTTACGCACGCCTTCGGCAAACCGGCGCGCCTGTTCGAGATCCGGCTTGGAGGTTTCGCACCAGATCAGGTCGCAATAAGGCGCATAGGCGACTGCGCGGGCGATACAGGGCTCCAGGCCATTGCGGACCCGATAGAAACCTTCGACGGTCCGACCCGCATCGTAGTCGACGAAAGGCTGGTCCCGCTCGTCGATATCGGATGTGAGCAGCTTGGCGGCTTCGGCGTCAGTGCGGGCGATTACCAGTGTCGGGACACCCATGACGTCGGCCGCAAGCCGTGCCGCGGTGAGGTTGCGGATATGCGCAGCGGTAGGGATCAGGACCTTGCCGCCGAGATGGCCGCACTTCTTCTCGGATGCCAGCTGATCCTCGTAGTGAACCCCCGCGGTACCCGCCTCGATGAAGGCCTTCATGATTTCGAATGCGTTCAGAGGGCCGCCGAAACCTGCCTCCGCATCTGCAACGATCGGGGCAAACCAGGTTTCCACCGATAGACCCTTACCTTCGGCCGTCTCGATCTGGTCGGCCCGTTGAAGTGTCCGGTTGATCCGGCGGGCAAGCTCCGGCGCAGCATTCGCAGGATAAAGCGACTGGTCCGGGTACATGGCCGACGCCGTATTGGCATCCGCAGCAACCTGCCAACCCGACAGGTAGATCGCTTTCAGTCCGGCTCGAACCTGCTGCATGGCCTGGTTACCGGTCATTGCTCCAAGTGCATTGACGAAGTCTTCCCGGTGAAGCAGGGACCACAGGCGGTTGGCGCCTGCCTCCGCAAGGGAATACTGGATCCTCATCGATCCACGGAGACGCTCCACGTCCTCCACCGAATAGGGGCGTTCAATGCCATCGAAGCGATTGTTGGGTGCTCCGGGAACCAGAGTGTAAAAGTCTGTCATGCTGATCTCCTGCTTCCTGCTTGCCTCTCATTCGAGATGAGACTTGATTTACAGGTATCAACGAAAACCCGCCATAAAAGAAGCAAAAGCAATGATCAGAAAGGGGTTAGCATGTATTGTCTTTCACCGTGGCCTGTGTGAAGATGTAAAAGTTGTAAATTACGCGGCGTGCATCCGATTGTAAAAATGGTTACAAATGGCAGAACGTAAGATCTTTGCCGGTCCTCGGGTGAGGCGCGTCAGGTTGGGCCTCGGCCTGACGCAGACAGCGATGGCTGAAGGTCTGGGAATTTCGCCTTCCTATCTGAACCTTATCGAGCGCAATCAGCGGCCGTTGACGGTGCAACTCCTTCTCAAACTGGCTTCCGTCTACAAGGTAGATCTCGATGCCCTTCAGGACGAAGGTGGTGGCCTCGTCGCTCAACTTCGGGAGGTCTTCTCAGATCCTCTCCTGGTGGGCGAGGTTCCCGGCGACCAGGAGATCATCGAAGTTGCGGAAGCGGCGCCCAATGCTGCACTTGGGCTCATGAAGCTCTACAGGGCATATCGGGAGCAGGCCGCGCGGCTTTCTGATCTGGCCGATTTTCTTGCCCGTGAAGGACACGAACCCTCTCTTGCCGGTGCGCGTCTTCCGATGGATGAGGTCAGGGAGACACTGGAGCGGCGTTCCAATTTTTTCTCCCGTATCGAGGATGCGGCGGAGAGCTTCGCCGTCAGGCTCGGCGCCGGCGAGGACCTGCCGGGTGTCTTGAAGAACTGGCTCAAGAGCGAACACGGCATTACCGTGCGTACGCTTCCTGTTCATGTTATGCCGAACCTGCGGCGCCGGTTTGATCGCCATTCGATGCGGTTGTTTATCTCCGAACGGCTTTCGAGCTTCGATCGTACCCAGGAATTGGCGATGGAAGCCGCGCTTCTCGCGCTGGGACCGGAGATCGCCGCAGAACTGGAAAACCTCGCCCTCTCAAGCAACGAAGCGCGGCGGATCGGACGCTTCGAGCTTGCCCGATACGCGGCGCATGCCTTGATGATGCCGTATGGGGAGGTGCTCACGGCCGCTCAGAGAGCCCGCTATGATATCGACTTGTTGTGCGCACGCTTCCAGGCCTCATTCGGCCAGGTTGCTGCCCGGCTGACGAACCTCGCACGGCCCCAGGCGAGCGGAATTCCCTTCTTCCTGCTGGAAACGGATCATGCGGGCAACATGATACGCAAGGCCGGTGCACAGGGCTTCCCGCACGCCCGTTTTGGCGGACACTGTCCAAAGCTCGGCGTGCATGCCGCCTTCGCCCAGCCGGGACATATTCTCGTGGAATGTGTGGAGATGCCGGGAGGCGAGGAGTTTCTGACGATTTCACGAACCTCCGAAGGCATGAAGGGTGGCTTCGGAGAGCGCCCTCGCCGAACGGCCGTCCTTCTCGGCTGCGAATTGTCGCGCTCAGGCGACACCGTCTATCGCGATGGCCATCCTGCCGCGGGTGGTAGAGTGCTCGCCGGAACGGCGTGCCGGTTGTGCGAACGGCAGGGTTGCCTGGCGCGTGCCGAGCCGCCGGTGACGCGTCCTCTCGGGCTCGACGAGATGGTGAGGGGCATCAGTGCCTTCGACTTCCAGTGAGCTTGTTCCGCCTGCCCGCTTTTCCCCCTTGTGGGGAGAAAAATTCCTTTCTACTCTGCCCGCACGAGGGGGAGCTTGCGCATCAAACGGCGAACGCGTGAACATCTGGAATTGGAGAGATTATGAAAAAACATCTGCTCGGCCTCACCGCAGCCTTGGCTGCATCGGCATTTGCCATGTCGAGCGTCGCCGCCCAGGAGCGTGTGGTCCATGTTTACAACTGGTCTGATTACATTGATGAATCCATTCTTCAGGACTTCACGAAGGAAACCGGTATAAAGGTTGTCTACGACGTGTTCGACAGCAACGAACTGGTCGAGACCAAGCTGCTTGCCGGCGGTTCCGGTTACGACGTCGTTGTTCCGACCGCGCCTTTCCTCGCGCGCCAGATCCAGGCCGGAGTCTTCCAGAAGCTGGACAAGTCGAAGCTCCCCAATCTGTCGAACTTGTGGCCGGTGGTGAGCGAACGTCTCGCCAAGTACGACCCGGGTAATGAATATGCGGTCAACTACATGTGGGGCACGACCGGCATTGGCTACAACGTCGACAAGGTCAAGGCGGCACTTGGCGATGTGCCGATCGACAGCTGGGATGTGCTGTTCAAGCCGGAGAACGCGGAAAAGCTGAAGTCCTGCGGCATTAACATACTCGATGCCTCCGACGAGACATTCGCCATCGCGATGAATTACATCGGCAAGGATCCCGACAGCAAGGACGCGGCCGACCTGGAGGCTGGCGGCGAGGTCTACATGAAGATCCGTCCCTTCGTGAAGACCTTCAATTCCTCCGCCTACATCGATGAACTTGCCAATGGCGATACATGCATTTCCATCGGTTGGTCCGGCGATGTACTGCAGGCAAAGACCAGGGCCGAAGAAGCGGCGAACGGCGTCAATGTCGAGTTCGTGATACCGAAGGAAGGCACCTACATGTGGTTCGACAACCTGGCGATCCCTGCGGATGCCAAGAATGTCGACGAAGCGCATGCCTTCATCAACTATCTGATGAAGCCGGAGGTCATCGCCAAGGCTTCCAACTACGTCCAGTACGCCAACGGCAACCTGGCTTCCCAGCAGTTCATCGATAAGGAAGTCTTGGAAAACCCGTCCGTATATCCGCCGGAGGAGGTCGTGGAAAAGCTCTTCACGATCTCCCCCTACGGCCCGCGAGAGCAGCGCGTCCTGAACCGGGTGTGGACCCAGGTCAAGACCGGTAGCTGATCAGGCAAGGGGGCAGGCGGGACGTCTGCCCCTGTCATTTGGAGCCGTGGTTGGGGAACGGGGAAGGTATGGCGAAATCTCTCGGGCCGGTAAAACGAAAATTCTCACCCTGGACCGATCCGTCGGCCGTTCCCTTCATCCGCTTCGAGAACATCACCAAGCGTTTTGGCGACTTTACCGCGGTCGACAATCTCACGCTCGATATATTCGAGCGTGAGTTCTTTTCGCTGCTCGGCCCTTCCGGCTGCGGCAAGACGACCTTGATGCGCATGCTGGCGGGCTTCGAAGAGCCAACCGAGGGCCGGATTCTCCTGCAAGGCATGGATATCTCCGGAGTCCCTCCCTATCGCCGACCCACCAACATGATGTTCCAGAGCTACGCTCTTTTTCCGCACATGTCGGTGGAGAAGAACATCGCCTTCGGTCTCCAACAGGACAATCTGCCGAAGGGCGAGATCGCAACGCGGGTCGAGGAGATGCTGAAGCTCGTGAAGCTCGAGCCGTTTGCAAAGCGCAAACCGAACCAGCTTTCCGGCGGACAGCGGCAGCGGGTCGCACTGGCGCGTTCTCTCGCCAAGCGTCCCAAGGTGCTTCTGCTCGACGAGCCGCTCGGTGCCCTCGACAAGAAATTGCGCGAGGAGACGCAGTTCGAGCTCATGGACATCCAGCACACGCTTGGTCTGACCTTCCTCATCGTTACGCATGACCAGGAAGAGGCGATGACGGTTTCCGATCGGATCGCGGTGATGGACAAGGGTGTGATAATGCAGGTCGCAACGCCTGCCGAGATCTACGAGGCGCCCAACAGCCGGTATGTCGCCGACTTCATTGGCGACATCAACATCCTTGAGGGGAGTGTCTCCGAAACGGGCAGTGCTCTCGGCGCACCGGGCGTCGTGCGGATCCAGTCAGAGGGGCTCCAGATCGCGGTGGAGCAGGAGTGCCAGGCGGTTAAAGGAGACCAGGTCGCCTTCGCTATCCGTCCCGAAAAGGTGCGGATCTCCGCCGTCCCGCCAGCCGATGAAACCGTGAATGCAGTTTATGGCGAAGTCTGGGATATCGGCTATCTCGGCGACTTCTCCGTGTTCTTGGTGAAACTGGAGGACGGCCGCATCGTTCGCGCCGCTCAGGCCAACGTGTCGCGCCTTGTAGACCGGCCGATCACCTTCGGCGACATGGTCTGGCTCACCTGGCCGCTTGACGCCGGCCTTGTTCTGACCCGCTGAGGAGGGGAAATGGGCAGCGACGCTTCCATCTCTCCCACGGCGCCGACAGCCCGCGCCGGCAGTGCTGCTCGGTGGCTTGTCGTCCTGGTGCCGTATATGTGGTTGCTGCTCTTCTTTGTGGCGCCCTTCCTCATTATCGTGAAGATCTCGCTGTCGGATACAGCGATCGCCATGCCCCCCTATACGCCGGTATTCGGCGGCGGGATCGGAGACTTTATCTCCAAGCTCGATTTCGAGAACTACGTTTTCCTGACCGAAGACGCCCTCTACATCAAGGCCTACCTGTCGTCCCTGAGGATCGCCGCTATTTCGACGGTCTTGCTTCTCCTGATCGGCTATCCGATGGCGCTGGCCATGGCGAGGGCCCCCACACGCCTCCGCCCGACCCTTGTCATGCTGGTTATCCTGCCTTTCTGGACGTCGTTCCTGATCCGCGTTTATGCCTGGATCGGCATCCTCAAACCGGACGGCCTTCTGACGATGCTGCTCCAGGCCATCGGCTTCTTGGACGCCGGCGAGCAGGTGCAGGTTTTCCGCACGGATATCGCCGTGTTTATCGGCATCGTCTATTCATACCTGCCATTCATGGTCCTGCCGCTCTATGCGGCACTCGAGAAGATGGACAGCACTCTGCTTGAAGCGGCCAATGATCTTGGCTGCCCTCCGTGGAAGGCGTTCTGGAAGATCACCTTTCCGCTGTCGCTGCCAGGTGTGATCGCCGGCTCGATGATCTGTTTCATTCCAATCACGGGAGAGTTCGTCATCCCGGATCTTCTCGGCGGCGCTGACACGCTGATGATTGGCAAGACCCTCTGGACTGAGTTCTTCGGCAACCGCGACTGGCCGCTTGCCTCCGCCGTGGCGGTCATCCTGCTGATCTTCCTGGTTGTGCCGATCGCTATCTTCCAGAACCAGCAGAAGAAGGTGGTGTAAGATGAAGTCGTCCCGTCTTGACGCCACCATCCTGACGCTGGGCTTTGCGTTTCTCTACATCCCGATCATCATCCTGGTCATCTATTCTTTCAATGCATCCAGGCTGGTGACCGTTTGGGGCGGCTTTTCCCTCCACTGGTATCGAACCATGTGGTCCAACCAAGGATTGATGGATGCCGCCTGGACAACGGCCCGTGTCGGCGTCCTCAGTGCCACGATCGGGACGGTTCTAGGCACCCTCGCGGCGCTCTCCCTGGTGCGTTTTTCCCGCTTCCCGGGACGGATGCTGTTCTCGGGGATGATCTACGCACCGCTGGTCATGCCCGAAGTGATCACCGGGCTGTCCATGCTTCTGCTCTTCGTGGCCTTGAACATTGATCGTGGCTTCTGGACGGTCGTCATCGCTCATACGACATTTACGATGTGCTACGTGGCAATCGTCGTGCAGTCGCGCCTGCTGACCTTCGACCGCAGCCTTGAGGAGGCGGCCCTCGATCTTGGGTGCCCGCCGATCAGGACCTTCTTCAAGATCACGCTGCCGCTGATCATGCCCGCAGTCGTCGCGGGATGGATGCTCGCGTTCACACTGTCGCTGGATGATCTCGTGATCGCGAGCTTCAATACTGGTCCCGGCGCCACGACCCTTCCGATCAAGATCTATTCTCAGGTGCGGCTGGGCGTAACGCCGGAGATCAACGCCATCTGCACCATCCTGATCGGGCTTGTAACCCTCGGGGTGATCGTGGCTTCCATAGCGACGAAGAAGGCGGAACTTCGCCGCATCCGCGATGAGCATGTGGCGCTACGCGGTTCAACATGAACTTGGTTCCGTGGCGACTATTCAGCAGGCTGCGCCTGTGTTCGAGTTACCGGCCAGATGATCGGGTCTGGCCAGGACCCACCGATGAAGAGAATGAACGGTGCGGTCTCTGCATTTGGACGTGTTGCCTCGACGCTGGCTGAGAGTGCGAGGCCAGTCGCGGCATAGGGGACAACGCCTGAGAGCTTCACCGTTTCGGTGCCGCTGACGATGGTGCCCTCGCGGATTTCGGCAAAGCCCCCATCAAGCGCCGCCACGACATCGATGCTGTCGAATTCCAGGTCGTCGTCCCCGGCCTGCGAAAGCGGGAAATACGGCTTCTCCGCTGCAAGCGCCCGGAGACTGTCCAGACCTCCGCCCCGCAGGGAGCCCGGCCCGGCGCGCAAATGAATGCTGCCCACCCCCTCCCGCCAGGATGCGACCGTCAATGGTCCTTTCATCTCAAGCGAGAGTTCGATCGAGCCGTGCGCCCTTGGCAGGGGACCGGGAAGCCCAAATTCGTGGATCAGGCCGCCGAAATCGACGTTTTGGAGCGATGCTCGCAATGCAATGCCTCCCGTCCCGTCGGACCGAGATGTGGCGACGCGGCCGGTGAGGCGCCCGTTGGCGAAAACACTGTCTGCGATGTCGAGGCGCGAGTGATCCGCGCTGCGGGTTACGCTGACGGCAACGTCGGTGAGAGAAACGCGGCCAAGCGACGCTCTTCGCGCGGAAAGCCGGATGTCCAGTTCCATGTCAGCGGCTACACCTGCTGCACTCGTCCCGTCCTGCTCATCGGGTGCCGTGATGACGGATACCATGCTGGCAAGATCAGCTTCGTCGAGCGCCAAGGTGCCGGCCAACCTCGGCGGTCCGTTCTCGGAAAGCACCAGATCAAGAATGCCGGTGGCGGAGGTATCGCCGACGCGAAGGTTCAGGCTCTCAAATCGTACGAAATCCTCGTTGCTGACGACATGGGCGTCAAGGGAAAGCTGCGCAAACCGTTCAGGAACGTCAATGCTCAATCCGGCCCATTCCAGGGCTTCGGTGAGATGGTGGCTGGTGAGTTCCACGTCGCCGGAGAGAAACGCGTGCGTCGCGAGGTTGGCAATGCCATCGAACCGTCCGGAGATGAGTTCCGACTTGAGCGCCCCGGAAACGCTGCTGCTCTTGCCGGCGAGCAGCAGCAGGGGCTGCATCGTGGCCAAGTCGGCAGAAAACCTTCTGCCATTGAAATCTGCCTCGGCCGTGAGCTTCACTCCGTCCGAAAGCCAGGGCCAGTCGACTGCACCGTTGATGGCAGAAAACCGCAGGGTTCGGCCGCTTGCGGTGTCGAGAACCTCTAGCGTCCCGTTGACGATCCCGACCCTGCTTATCGGTGCATCGTATTCGGGAGGCATTATCTGCCCGGAGCCATCGGCTCTGGCCTCGCGTACGGCGCGGGTCAACAGCCCTTCGCCCGCCCAATCGAGCTTTCCATCCGGCGCCCGCAGCACATGGAATTCCGCATCAGTGAGGCGAAAGTCCTCGAACTCCGGCTGTCCGGAAAGCGCTTCTGCAAGCTCGAACGAGGCGGAAAGCGTGGAGACCTTTGCGAGCATCCGCCCGCCGTCGCCGCCGGGTTTTCGGACGGTGACGTCCCTCAAGGTTATCCGGGCCTCGGGCCAGAACGTGATCTCGGGCGTTCCTTCGATCGTCACCTGATGTCCGGTCCACTGCTGGACGGCCCTTTCCATGCTTTCACGCACCATGATCGTGGATACGAGGAATGGGCCGACGATCTGGAAAATGGACAGAAGAACAAGGGCGCCCGAAACAGCCAGCAGCAGTCGCCGCAACCACTTGCGCAACGGCCGGCCACTTCCCTGTCGCAGATTTTCGACCCCAGCAGCGATCATGATCTTTGCGAATATAGGAAACCCGACAAT
>JAEYTV010000422.1 GCA_023433855.1 Pseudomonadota bacterium
TGGCGAGGAAGAGGAAGCCGAAGACCTGCCGGAACCGCTCCATCCATTGTCCCGCACGCGGGAGCAGGCCAGATCCGAAGGTCCCCATCAGGATCAGTGGAATACCCTTGCCGACGCCGAGTGCGAACAGGGCCGTTGCACTGAGGACGACATCTCCGGTCTGCGCAATGTAGAGAAGCGCGCCCGCCAACGGAGCCGTGACGCAGGGCCCGATCACCAGGGCGGATGAAAACCCGAGTGCCGCCGAAGACGCCAATGAGCCTCCAGAACCGCAGCGTGGGGCAAACCGGTTCCTGAGAAAGGACGGAAGCTGGAGTTCGAATAGCCCGAAACTTGAGAACGCCAGAGCTGCGAAGATGGCGGCAACGATGAGTGTGGCAGCGGGAGACTGCAGCGCGATCTGGAAGCTCTGGCCCCACCAGGCGGCGATCACACCGAAGAGACTGAAGCCCGCCGCCAAGGAGAGGACGTAGGTTGACGACAGTACAAATCCACGTCCAGCCGACAGGCTCTCGCCCTCCCTCGACAGGGTCGCCGCGAGGATCGGGTACATGGGAAAGACGCATGGCGTGAAGGCCAGCAACATGCCGAGCCCCAGGAAGCCGCCCACCAGCAACAGCACGCCGCCACGGTCGAGCAGAGAAGCGACGACCCCGTTGGAAGCCTGGTCCGAGATCCTGATACCGGGATCGTCGGCAGGCTCTGTCGCAGCGTCGGATACCAGAGGAAAGGCTGCCTGCGATTGAAGCGCAGTCTGTAGACGAGAGGGTTCGTCACTGGCGATAGACGTCAACACCGCAGGGTCGATATCGACCGTGGTCGGGGGATAGCAGAGGCCGCCATCCTGACAGCCCTGGTAAGTCACCTTCAGGGAACCGGCTACCGGCCCGGTCACCCTTGCCGTGGCCGTTGCGTAATAGACCTCGGCGCTCCCGTATCCGGGATCCTCCTTGATGGTGCCGGGCGGTGTTTCGATCTCCACGGGCGAGCCATCTGCACCCGTTGCGCTGAGGTACTCCCGGTAGAGATAGTAACCGTCTTCGAGCTGCCACCTTAATGCTATGTCAGGACCGTCGCGTCCCGCCTCCAGGCGAAAGGCCTGCTCCATGGGAAGCGGCGGCTCGATGGCGGACGCCACCGCCGAGGCTGCCAAGGCCAGGATGAAACATGAAAGCGACAAGAAGAAACGCAAGGTCCGCTCCGCTGCTTGAGGTGGAGCGGCGGTCTCTCCTTCCAACCTTAAGGCAGCCTTAAGGTGACGGGCGCAGGGAAGACCCGAAATCAGACGAGGATGTGATGCGCCTGCTTGTGGTTGAAGATGACGAAATCCTGCTGGACGGTCTGAAGGTCGGGTTGCAAATGTGCGGTTTCACGGTCGACGCCGTGGCTTCGGTGGCTTATGCCGACGCGGCCATTCAGGCCGACCGCTTCGACGCGATCATCCTCGACCTCATGCTCCCGGACGGAACTGGTCTCGATGTATTGGCAAGGATGCGTCGATCGGGAGACCGCACCCCTGTTCTCCTCCTGACGGCGAAGGACGAGGTTGCCGATCGCATTGCAGGGCTGGATTCCGGAGCCGACGACTATCTCGGCAAGCCGTTCGATCTCGACGAGGTCGCTGCCCGTCTGCGCGCCATCGTGCGCCGTGGCCATGGCAGGGCGGCAGGCCTTCTCGAGTGGAAGGACGTAAGCCTTGACCCCGCGCGAATGTCCGCATCGCGTGCCGGCACGGCGATCTCCCTCTCGCGGCGGGAGTTCGTCATCCTGCAGGCACTGATGGAGACGCCGGGGGTCATCCTGTCCCGGTCGAATCTCGAGGAGAAGCTGTATGGATGGCAGGAGGAGATCGAGAGCAATACGGTGGAAGTTCACGTCCACAAGCTCCGGTCCAAGCTCGGCGCGAGCTTCATCGAGACCGTGCGCGGGGCAGGCTATCGATTGAGGGCGGCGCAATGAACTCCATACGGATCAGGCTGTTTGCGATCCTGATTGTCACGACGGGCGCGGTGTGGCTCTTCGCCGCCGCCTGGATCTATGCGAGCACGCAAGCCGAAGTCGAGCGCGTGCTTGACGCCCGCCTGATGGAAGCGGCGCGCATGGTGAGTTCGCTGATCACGGATCACCAGATCGAGCCTGCCGCGGCAGCCAATGCGGCAACTGCCGATGCTCCCCTTTCGCCATTCAAGGAAGGCGGCAGCTACAGTCGGCAGCTGTCCTGCCAGATCTGGTCGCTGCAGGGCAGCCTCGTCAGCCGTTCCGAAAGCGCACCTGAGACCTCACTTGCGAGCCACACGAACGGCTTCGAAGAAACAGAGATCGACGGAGAACGGTGGCGCGTCTACGCCGTCGTCAATCCGACGCTTGGCGTTCGCGTGCTGGTCGGCGACAGCCTCAAAATCCGCGATCGGCTGATCGGCGACGTCATCAAGGGACTGCTTCTGCCCGGCATCGTCATTCTCCCCGTCCTGGCCGCGTTGATCTGGTTGAGCGTCAGTCGCGGTCTCGCTCCGCTGACACGCATTGCAGAAGGGCTTTCAGGCCGCTCTGCATCGGAACTCCACCCGGTCGATGCGGGATCCGCTCCGCGGGAGGTTCGGCCGGTCATCCGGGCGCTGAACAGCCTGTTCGGACGGGTGGCCGAAGCGCGCGACCGCGAACGGAGCTTCACCGCCTATGCCGCGCATGAACTGAAGACGCCGCTTGCAGGTCTCAAGACCCAGGCGCAGGTTGCTCTTCGAACCGACGATCCCAGCGTCCAGCGCGAGGCCCTCTCCCGTATCTCCACCAGCGTCGACCGAACGAGCCGGATGGTCAGGCAGCTTATCGATCTTGCCGCCGTAGATGCGTCGCAAGACGCCGCGAGCGATGAGGAGGTAGATATCGCGGTCCTCGTCGGGGAACTCGCCTCGGAACTGGAAGCGCATCTCCCAGCGAACAATGTCCACGTGGCAGTGGAACTGCCAGACCAAACTCAGCCGCCCACCGTTATTCGGGGCGACAGGGTCCTTGTTCGCCTGGCGGTCCGCAACCTCTTGGAGAATGCCATTCATCACTCCCCGAAGGGCGGTGAAGTCAGGTGCCGCGTCCTACCGAGAATTGCCGAAGTCTGCGTTGAAATCTTGGACCAGGGACCAGGGATTCCGCAGGAGATCGAAAAACGAGCCACGGAACGCTTCTTCAGAGGACCGAAGGCCCACGGGCATGGAAGCGGCCTCGGATTGTCGATCGTCCAGATTGCACTGGAT
>JAEYTV010000460.1 GCA_023433855.1 Pseudomonadota bacterium
GGTTAGTTCCAGGTACCTTACCGATGACCTCACCTTAGGGATGAATCCCAGTTCGAGGGTCGGCGGACACCCACAGGCACGTGCGACTTTGGGCAAGCGCGGAGATAAGAATATTCGCGGTCATAATCAAGAGATTTTTTGCCAGTCCCTAAAAATTCGCATTGCACAACACGGCTGGAACTCCCACCTAGGACTTCGCCAACCAAGGGGACTGGATTTGGACACGCTGACACGGATACGCGCTTTCATCGATGTGGTTGAAGCGGAAGGGTTTTCTGCGGCCTCCAGAAGGACCGGAAGGTCCAAGGCACTTCTTTCGAAGTACGTCCGCGAACTGGAGGATGATCTCGGCGCACTCCTGCTCAACCGCACCACCCGGCAGTTTTCCATGACGGAAGCCGGGCACACCTATTATCGTACCGCTGCCGACATCCTGAAGGAGATCGATAACCTGGCGGATCTGGTGCGTGAGAACAACGCGGACCTGAAGGGTCGGCTCAGGGTTTCCGTGCCGCGCACCTTCATAGACGCGGAGGTCGGACAATCGATGATCGATTTCGTCAAGGCGCATCCCGAGGTGTCGCTTGAAGTCGTGGCCGAAGACCGGTTTGTCGATCTGATCGAAGAAAATTTCGACCTCGCCATCCGAATCACCAAGCTGGAGGATTCCGGCCTGATCGCGAGGAAGCTGTCCGACTTCCGGGTCTATGCAGTGGCAACCCCAGAAGTTGTCGCGAAATACGGACCGCTCGAACATCCCCAGGAACTGAATGGAGTTCCTTTCATCCTCGATACCAACTCGCGCTGGCACAACAATGTCCGGTTCACCGACAAGAACGGCGCGACGATTTCGGTCTCTGTCAGCGGTCCCATCGAGGTCAACAGCCCCCAGGCGACCCTGCGCGCGGCCCGCGCGGGCATCGGCGTCGCGATCATTCCGGATTTCATCGCAAATCCCTCCATCCAATCCGGCGAGCTCGTCACGCTGTTCGACGACTACATATCCAAGGATCGGGGCATCTATGCTGTTTATCCGCATCGGCGCTACCTGCCCGCCAAGGTCAGGAGCTTCGTTGACTTTCTGTCGACCTGGTTCCGAAGGCAGCCGCATTGAACATGGCCGGCTCTCGGTTGCCGATCGGAGTCGAAATTCTGTCTCATTTGGCGGCCATCAGGCTTCGAAACATCCAATGCGGAACGGCGGGTTCTCCATGAGACATCTTTGCGCGGCGCTCGCCGTCCTCGTAACCATGCTTCCCCTTCCGGCCCACGCTCACCCCCATATCTTCGCCGAGGCACGGCTTGAGGTGGTCGCAGGTGCCGACGGCAATGTTGGAGAACTGCATAATGTCTGGCGTTTCGACGAGCTCTTCTCGTCGAGCGTGCTCCTCGACTTCGACAAGAATACCAATCTGAAGCTTGATCCAGACGAACTCGCTGAACTCGGCGAAACCCTGCGAAAGTCGCTCGCTGATTTTCAGTATTTTACCACGATCACCACCAATGGAGCAGCCGTCGGCGTGAAGCAGCCCGACGTGATCCATGCCTCGCTCGAAGACAACCAGATCCTCATCATCTTCGCGATAAAGCCGGAGCAGCCGGTGCCGCTGAAAGGCAAGCTCACCTTCGGCATCTATGATCCTTCCATGTACACATCGATCGATTTTCCGACTGATGGCGACCTGGAGGCGCAGGGGACGGGTTTCGCCAGTTGCCAGCACAAGGTCGTGCGACCCGATCCTGACGAAGTGATCTCCGAAAACAGTGACACGCTGACGGATGCCTTCTTCAACGATCCGACGGGAAGGGACATGACGAAGCTGTTTGCCACGCGCCTGGAAGTGACATGCTGACAACCAAACGCATCCGGGGACAGGCGGTTGCTGTAACACTTGCGCTTGCCATCCTTACTGCAGGTTCGGCGCTCGCGCAGTCTCCCCTCGGCGTCGGCTCTGCCGAGCCCGCCTTCTCCATGACCGGCCCCCTGGGGGGCTTCTTTGCCTGGATCAACGCGCATCAGCAATCCTTCTACCGGGCTCTCAGCGCAAGTCTGAAGGCGATGCGAGACGATCCCTGGGCGATCGGCGGGCTGGTGGGCCTGTCCTTCGCCTACGGTGTATTTCACGCAGCCGGCCCCGGACATGGCAAGGCAGTGATCTCCTCCTACATGCTTGCCAACGAGGTCGCGCTGAAGCGCGGCATTGCCATTTCCTTCGTGTCCGCCTTGCTCCAGGGCTTGATGGCGATCCTGCTCGTAGGAGCGGCTTACATTGTATTGCGCGGCTCGGGGATCAGCATGACGGAAGCGACTCGCGCGATGGAGATCGCAAGCTTCGCTTTGATCGCACTCTTCGGCGCCTGGCTGCTTCTCAAGAAGATCCGCGGCTTCAGGATGCGGGCGGTTACGCTGCCGGCCACGGCACAGGCGGGCACGGCTGGCCGAACAACCGGCCTCAACTTCCAGGCTGTGGAAATCGATGATCACGAGCATCGCGGCGGCGGGCAGTATTGTGAGACCTGCGGCTCTAGCCACATGCCGGATCCGACGGCACTGCAGGCCAGGGACTTCGGGCTGCAGGAGGCCTGGTCGGCGATTGTGGCGGTCGGCCTTCGCCCCTGCTCCGGGGCCATCCTGGTCCTGAGCTTCTCCCTGTTGAACAGCCTGTATCTAGGCGGACTGCTTTCCGTCTTGGCAATGTCGTTGGGCACCGCCATTACGGTTGCTCTCCTGGCGGTTTTTGCAGTGACCGCCAAGGACTTGGCGTTGAAAATGGCCGGCCACGGCACCCGCAGCGCGCGGTTTGTCAGTCACGCGGTCGAACTCGGCGGGGCGGTCATGGTACTGATGCTCGGCCTTTTGATGCTCGGGGCGACGCTTCAAGCCTCAGCGTGAGCAACCTCACTTGCGCGATTGATGCCGCGCCCGCAGCCAGAAGATGACAAAGAACCCTGAGAGGATCAACGCTCCCGCCACGAAGCCGAGGGCGGGAGAATAACTCCCGACCCAAAGCACCAGCACCGGGAGGAAATAGATCGTCACCCCTACGAACAGCAGGATGACGGCGGCGGCAATGGCTTGAGAGCGGCTTTCAGGCGTCATCCGTGCGCCTTTCCGAGCGCAGTCCTACTCGCAATGTCGGCCCGCACATCTTCCAGACGCCGAACCTGCCGCCCCTCGGCGTCAAAATTGCCCGGCGCCAGCCACTCTTCGAATGCAGCTTTGAGAAGCGGCCATTCCCCGTCGATGATGGAAAACCAAGCCGTATCACGGTTGGCACCTTTAGAGATCATATGCTGACGGAAGATACCCTCGAACGTAAAGCCATACCGCGCCGCCGCCCGCTTGCTCGGCTCGTTCTCGTTGTGGCACTTCCACTCGTAGCGGCGATAGCCCAGGTCGTCGAAGACGTGCCGCGCCATCAGGTAGTGCGCTTCGGTCGTGAGCGGGGACCGCTGCACCTGGATCGCATGGGCCACTGAACCCACCTCCACGACGCCGTTCTTCGGATCGGGCCGCATGAAGCTCGCCATCCCGGCAACCTCCCCGGTCCCGTTGTCGCGAAAGGCAAAGGTTACCCAGCCAAGGTCCCGGGCCGCCGCTTGAAGCCCCTCGCCGAGTTGACGGGGCTCGAGGAAATCTGGCTGGGGAAAATATCTGAGAAGGCTGTTTATCCTGGTCGCCCCACCGAGGGCGTCCCACATTTTCTCGAGATGTTTGCCAGCTTCGAACGGCTCAAGGGTGACGAACCTGCCCTTGAGCGTGACCGGAGCGGGAGCCTGTACTGTGTAGTTCTGGAGATCGCGCATGCAAGCCTCGTTGACAGCAAGAGGCTTAGGCCAGCAATGAGAGAAAGGCAACTGCCAACACGCGCGCGGGCCCCGGCAGGTCAATCAGACGGCCGGCGGTTGGCCATCCGGGGTAGCCCGAAACAGGTCGCCTTCGCGCCACGCCTGCCGGCCCCAGTTACGCAGCCACATGCGGGGCACAATCGGGGACGTGATGAAGTCTTGGTCTTCTTCCAGATAGCGTTGATGACAAAGCCATCTGGAAGAATTCTGTTCCAAGGGCAGCGCCCGCGGGGTTCAGGGATCAGACACCCGGCACCTTCGCGGCGGAGACCGTGGCATCGATATGGTCCAAGAGGGCGTCGGGGAGCCCCAGCCGTCCGGCCAGCAGGTCGAGATAGCCGCGTTCGGCGCGGGTGTCGGGATCGATGGTCATCCGGGTGGCAGTGTAGAGTTCGACCTTCTGTTCCTCGGTTCGGGCCGCTGCAATCAGGTCATCCAGGTCGACGGGGTTCGCCAGTTCGTGCGCGATGAAAGCCTCCGCTTCGGAGCCCAGATCCACAGCATGCACCTTGTCCATGATGTTGGCGCGTTCGGCCGCATCGATATGGCCGTCCGCCTTCGCCGCTGCGATCATCGCCCTCACGAGCGTAAGCGCAAAATCATTGGACAGTTGAGGTGACTGCGTGCTGAAGGGGGAATTCGCCGGTGGCGCCAGAAGCGGCGTCCCGGTCTCTGCAGAGGGCTGCGGCGCGGTCTGGGGCGATTGTCCCGATTGGTAGTTCTTGTAGGCGAGATAACCAAGACCGGCGATGGCAGCGATGCCGCCGACGGTAGCGACGTTGCCCGCCAGCTTGCGGCCCGTCTTGGTGCCGAGAAGCGCCGCCACCACAGCGCCGGTCTTCCAGGGATTGCTGCGGGCGAAATCACCGGCCTGCCCCGCCCTGTCTTTCATCGTTCCCGATAGCCCTGGGATCTGCGAACCCAGGAATTGGTCGAGCAGCTTCTTGGCGTCAATCATGGTGATCTCCCTATCAACTCTGCGCAGGAGATAGGGAGAATCGTTGCCGATACAAAGGATACGGCAGAAATTTCATCTTACCCGCGAAATTACGCGGCAGGCCCGCGTCACGCCTTGAGCGCTGCGGCTTCCGAAGCCAGCTTGGTGATGGCGTTCCAATCGGCCGCCGCGACGAGTTCCTTCGGCGCGACCCACGACCCTCCGACACAGACGACATTCGGCAAGGACAGATAGTCGCTCGCGTTCTTCAGCGAAATGCCTCCGGTCGGGCAGAAAAGTGTTCCGGCTAGCGGCGATGACAATGCTTTGAGATAAGCCGCCCCGCCTGCCTGCGCGGCCGGGAAGAATTTCATGACCTCGTAGCCGACTTCGCGAAGAGCCATGACCTCGCTGGCTGTCGCTGCACCTGGCAGCAGCGGCACGTCGAAGCCCTCCGCAGCAGATGCGATACCTGGCGTCACTCCAGGGCTGACGATGAAGGTCGAACCCGCTTTGACGGCTGCCTCGAAATCCTTGCCGTTCAGGATCGTGCCCGCACCGACATTGGCCCCCTCCACCTCGTCCGCTACGGCCCTGACGGCTTCGAGTGCGGCTGGAG
>JAEYTV010000626.1 GCA_023433855.1 Pseudomonadota bacterium
GACCATCTCCGATCGCCAGAACACGTTTGCAGCCTCTCCGTGAAGCCTGCGGAGCGCTTCAGCGCAACGCCTGACATCCATTGTACGCCGGTGGGCCGGGAATTGAAGAACGGTCATGCTGTCTCCGTCATAGGCAGGCGAATCGCGAGGAACTATGGGCAGACTGGCCTCTCATCCTTCACAAAGGGTGAACCGGCTCACGATTATGACTTGCCAGCGCCACGGGAGAAGCCTGATCTTCCCCGCCATCTGTCGCAGGACGACTTGGAAGGGCTGCTTGAGAATGTCGGCAAAGCGCGCGCCGAAGCCGCCCTGCCGCGCGCCGAACCTGACGTCTCGAGAAGGTCCAGACCCGACTTTCGAAGCGACTACGGCGGAAGACGCGTTCCGCCTCAAGCCTTCGGTTCCTGCCAGTGTGGGTAAGTAACATAAGCAGTGACCGCACCCTCCTCATGCGAGCGGATCTTTACGCGGTCACCCGTCTGCATGGAAATGATGTCTCCGGGGCCGGCCGTCACCGTGCCTTCCTCCGTCGATACGGAAAGGCTGCCCTGGAGAATGATCATGGTGTCGTGCACGGCGATGGTCTCCTCAAGAAGCTGATCTGGGGAATACCGGCCGAACCCGATCGTCACTGGCCCGCCGTGCCGCTGGTCCAGGACGTTGCCCGTGAAGATGTCGGCTTCCTGTCCTGGTGAACGTTCGAAGTCTGCATCGGACATCGTGAATTTGCGAACTGTCATGACGTTGATCCTCCTTGGCGATGGACAGATCAACGCATGACAAGACCAACGGTTCGCTGAGGTCCCGCGCTGGCGCGATATGCCATGCTGAACTCCTGCCTCGTGCAAGATGCGTGTCGGAACGCGGCCTTATCACGCGAGGGATAGGCGCTCCCCGGTAGGCGCCTCGTCTGACGAGCTGCTCGAAGGGGGTCAGTGCGTGAAAACGTCTCTCTTCATGGGTCGCCGACAATACCTGGCTGTCTTTGGCCCGGCGCCACCACGGACTCCGGCCTTTAGCCACCACCAACAAGCTGTCAAATTGCGATGAATACGCGGGAGTTGAGGTCCTTACCGGGACCACGGTGGCATCAGGATCACTTTTCTCCGCCCGATTAATGAAGCGTTAACCTTGCGGCGCCACTAATTTTCCCTTGATCCGTCGGCTCCTATGAGGCACCTTTTTCAAGCCGAAATGATTTGTGATGAAATGCGGGGAGGTCATGACGGCAGTCGGCAAAACGACTCTGACGAAAACGCTCTCGCTTCTTGGAGCGGTTTTGCTGGCGGGCTGCACGTCAAGCCAGACCACGTCGGCGATTGATAAGGACGCCGTCACGACGGCAACTCCCATTGCGGCACCAAAGAAGGTCTACCGTTATACAGCCAGTGACCGCGAATGCCTGAAGCGAGCAATGTACTTCGAGTCGAAGAGATCGAGCCGGGATGGCTTGATGGCTGTCGGTAGCGTGATCATGAACCGGCTAACGTCCGGCGCCTACCCAGACTCGATCTGCGGAGTGGTCTCCCAGGAAAAGCAGTTCGCGCCGGGAGTGATGACACGCCCCGTAAACGACGCAGCCGCTCCTGAGTTGAACGAGGCCGCCGACGCGATCCTGCGCGGCGAACGCAATCCCGACGTGCGGGACGCGATGTTCTTTCATCAGGAAGGACTGAAATTCCCCTATGACAACATGCACTATGTCACCGTCGCGGGCGGCAATGCGTTCTACGAAAAACGCGACGAAGACGGTGAGTTGCAGACGCCGGCGCCCCAGCCGGCGGACCAATACATACTGAGCTTTGCGCCCCACCTCTCGGCCTCACCAGGCATGATGGCCGTCAATGACATGGGCGCAACGATGATTGTCGCAGAAGCCGACGACGCGGCGCTTCCCGTCGATGTGCCCCAGCCGGCGCCGCGACCTCATGTGATGAATATCTCCACCGGGACGGCGCCGGAAATCTGGTCTCTTGCGCCGCCGAATCAGGAGCGCAGCGCTGTCAGCCTGATCCGCAGGTGATTGGGGCAGAACCCGACGCAAAACGGCGCCCGCAGCGGTGCCCCGATCATGCGATGATCGCGGAGCAGAAATACCCTCGATGAACGGGCTCAACCGGCCGTACTATTCGGGTCGGATTGTCGGGACAATTCCGCTTCGGGGGTTCTGACATGCTCCATGCGGAAGCCGAGCCCGATCAGTCGACCCGCAAGATGCGAGAGCACCGGCCAGCGCGCGATGCCGCGAATGAAGGCGGGCGGCCCCTTTCTCTTCACTTCGTCGGCTTCGTCGGCCCGCCGGCGTCCCCGCATCATCAGTTGCAGCTTCTGAGTTGCTTTGGTGGGAAAGTTTCGACGCGCCTGGACAGCTGCCAGATCTTGGTCGGACAATCTTCCGGCGCTGAGGGGCTCGGCAAGGATGTTGGCAGCGGCCACGGCATCCTGGATGGCGAGGTTGACGCCCACTCCGCCGATCGGGGACATGGCATGCGCCGCATCGCCGATGCAGATCAGCCCTGGCCGCCACCATCGCCGCAGCCGGTCGATGCGCACCGTGAGCAGGCTGGTGTCTTCGAAGCTGTGGATTTCCGACATCCGCTCGACCGGCAGCGGCGAGACGTCGGCTACCATCTGCCGAAAGGCCTCGATGCCCCTTTCCCGGATTTCTGCGAAGGTCTTTCTGCGGACGACATAGCCGCATTGCCAGTAGGTGCCCCTATCGATCAATACAAAACCCTGCCGGGGTCCGGCATGACCCATGACTTCATGCGGATCTTCCGGCTGTTTGGAGAGCTTCATCCAGACAACTTCACTCGGCGCACCGAAACTCTCGACGACAAGTCCCGCTCTTTCGCGCACAATGGAGTTGCGGCCGTCGGCACCGACGACAAGCGTTGACCGGATTGTCTTCTGGCCTTCCGGTGTATCGATCGTAAGGCCTGTGATCCGGTCCTGCTCCTTCAGCACATCCACCACGCTCGCCTGCATGAGAAGGCGGAAGTTCGGATATTTACCAGCCTGATCTGCCAGGAATGTGAGGAAATCCCACTGCGGCATGAAGGCGATGAAGCGATTTTTCACCGGCAGACGGGAGAAGTCAGCGATCGTTACGGTCCGCCCGCCAAGTTGCGCAGACAGTTTCGGGGCGCGGGTGTGCGGCAACTTGAGGAAGTCGTCGATGAGCCCGAGCTCCGAGATCACCTCCAGCGTCGAGGGATGGATCGTATCGCCGCGAAAGTCGCGCAGGAAATCGCGGTGCTTTTCGACGACGGTCACGTCGACGCCAGACCGCGCCAACAAGAAACCCAGCATGAGACCAGCGGGACCAGCGCCAGCAATCACGCAGGTGGTTTCGACATTTCCGTCCATCTGCCTATTTCCTCTTTTGTCCTCGAAGGCGTCAAGCCGCATCCGCCCCACCCCTCCCCAATTAAAACCGGGTCTTGTGGCGCAGGAGGTTCACTTGTAGACGAAACTCGGTTCACCCATGGAAGATACAATGGCCGACACCGGCAAACGTCGCATCAGCATCCTTGGCTCCACCGGCTCGATCGGCGTCAACACGCTCGACGTCGTGGAACAGCTCGGCGGACGCGAAGCGTTCGACGTGGTTGCCATCACAGGCCATTCCAACATCGCGCTGCTCGCTCGGCAGGCGAAAAGCTGCGGCGCAGCGCTGGCAGTCACGGCCGACGAGACGCGGTACAATGACCTGAAGGAAATGCTTGCCGGTTCGGGCATCGAGGTGGCGGCCGGCCGCCCGGCCCTGATCGAAGCGGCAGGCCGGGACTCCGACTGGGTCATGGCGGCCATTGTCGGCACGGCGGGTCTTGCTCCCACACTTGCAGCTGCAGGACGCGGCGCCGATATAGCGCTGGCCAACAAGGAATGCCTGGTGTCGGCTGGAGACCTTTTCGTCAAGGCCGTTGCCGAAGGCGGCGGACGGTTGATACCCGTTGACAGCGAACATAGTGCCATCTTCCAGTCCCTGGACGAAACCCAGCACCATGCGGTCGAGCGGATCATTCTGACGGCTTCGGGCGGTCCCTTCCGGACATGGACGCGCGACCAGATGGCCACCGTTACTGCGGAGGTCGCGCGGGCGCATCCCAACTGGTCCATGGGACTGAAGATTTCAATTGGCAGCGCATCGATGTTCAACAAGGCGCTCGAGATGATCGAGGCGAAACATCTCTTCAAGGTCGCGCCTCACCAGATTGAAGTGATCGTTCACCCCCAGTCCGTCATCCACTCCATGGTTGGGTACAGAGACGGCTCGATACTGGCACAACTCGGCTGCCCCGATATGCGTACGGCAATCGGGTATGCCCTGACCTACCCCGACCGCGCGACACTCGACGTCGAGAGGCTCGATTTCGCAAAGCTCGCCCGCCTCGATTTCGAGGCCCCCGACGAAGTCCGCTTCCCCGCATTGCGGCTGGCAAGAACGGCGCTTGATCGCGGGGGCCTGCAAGGAGCTGTCATGAACGCCGCGGAGGAAATGTCCTTCGACGCCTTTTGCGCCGGCCGCATTGGCTTCCTGCAAATGGCCGACATTGCGGAACAGGTCATGGACGAGATGAAGACCTGGGAAGCAGCGACAACGATCGAAGACGTGTTCGCCGCCGACGCGGAAGCCCGCCGCCGTTCAGCTGAAATCATCGCCCGTAAAGAAATGGCCGCATAAGCGGCCATCGTTAACAAGCTCGTCAGATCCGGTCAGGCGACGTGACGCGCCAGCGCGCAACGTGACCAGAGCTGGTGCAGCGAACCCACCAGATGTTCGATGTCGGCATCCGAGTGAAGCGGCGTGGGAGTAATGCGCAGGCGCTCAGTCTTGCGGGGTACCGTCGGATAGTTGATCGGCTGCACGTAGATATTGCAGGTATCGAGCAGAATATCGGAGATCCACTTGCACTTGGCCGCGTCACCGACCATCACCGGCACGATGTGGCTTGGGTTGGGCATATGGGGGATGCCGCGCTGGTCAAGCTGCATGCGCAGCTTGCGAACCCGATCCTGATGGCGCACCCGCTCGAAGGGGCTTGACTTCAGGTGACGGATCGAAGCGAGGGCGCCGGCGGCCAGAGTGGGCGGGAGCGCCGTGGTGAAGATGAAGCCTGAGGCAAAGGAGCGGATGAAATCGCACAAGGCAGCCGAAGCCGCGATGTAACCGCCCATGACGCCGAAGGCCTTGCCGAGGGTGCCTTCGATGATCGTTAGCCGATCCATCAACCCTTCGCGTTCGGCAATGCCTCCGCCGCGCGGTCCGTACATTCCGACTGCATGCACTTCATCGAGATAGGTCATCGCGCCGTATTTGTCGGCGAGGTCGCAGATCTCTTTGATGGGGGAAATGTCGCCATCCATCGAATAGACCGATTCGAAAGCAATGAGCTTCGGCGCATTTGGATCAGCCGCAGCCAGCTTTGCTTCCAGATCGTTGAGATCGTTGTGCTTCCAGATCACGCGCTCGCATTTGCCGTGGCGGATGCCCTCGATCATCGATGCGTGATTAAGCGCATCGGAGAAGATGATCAGACCCGGAATCTTCTGCCCGAGCGTTCCCAGCGTCGCCCAGTTCGACATGTAACCTGAATTGAAGATCAGGCCGGCTTCCTTGCCATGCAAATCAGCCAATTCCTGCTCAAGAAGAACATGGTAGTGTGTGGTTCCAGAGATATTCCGGGTGCCTCCCGCACCCGCGCCACAATGGTCGATGGCTTCCTTCATAGCCTCGACCACCGCTGGATGCTGTCCCATCCCCAGATAATCGTTTGAGCACCAGACCGTGACTTCTTTTGGCCCCTCCGGGGTGTGACGCGTGGCGCGCGGAAAACTGCCGCGGTGCCGTTCGAGATCTGCGAACACCCGATAGCGGCCTTCCTTGTGAAGCCCGTCCAGTTCGCTCTTGAAAAATGCCTCGAAATCCATGTCACACTCCAGAACCTGCTTTGGTTTTGGTTTTACGCGCGTCCTTCGTCAACCCCGAAAGATCCGAATAAACCAACCTGCGGCAAAACGGCTCGCTTTTTTGAATTATTCCAAGGAGAACCTAGGCGATATCAGATTGGTGAGAATTGATCCACATCAACGATGAACGAAAGGGCCGCGTCCGCGGCTCTTTCGTTTGACCGATACTATACCCGTCTAGCCTGCAGCGACCACGGCGCGTCTTGCCATCACCTTGACGAGGTTGGCGCGGTATTCCGCGTCTGCATGAAGGTCGGAAAGAAGCCGTGACGAGTCGACAGCAACATTTGCGAGCGCGTCTGGAGACCAGCTCGAGGCGAGCGCCTGCTCCAGGCCGGCATGACGAAACACCCCGTCGGAACCAGCGCCGGTAACAGCGACGCGTACTCCGGTGGCGCTTTTCGCCACAAACACCCCTGTCATGGCGAATCGAGATGCTGGATTGTTGAATTTGGCATAACCCGCCTTCTCCGGCGCTTCGAAGCTGACCGCGGTAATCATCTCCCCGTCCTCAAGCGCCGTCTCGAATAGACCAACGAAAAATTCGTCCGCCGGGATCGACCGGCGATCCGTCACAACGGTCGCCGCGAGGCCGACCACACCCGCGGGATAGTCGGCAGCCGGGTCGTTGTTGGCGATCGAGCCGCCTATCGTCCCCATATGCCGCACGTGCGGATCGCCGATATGGCCCGCAAGTTGACAGAGGGCCGGACATATCGCGCGAAGTTCGGCAGAGCCGGCCACCTCCGCATGCGGCGTCGCGGCACCGATCGTCACACTGCGGCCATTCACCGAAATCCCTCGCAAGGCGGGAATATGGCGCAGATCGATGAGGTCGGTGGGAGCCGCAAGTCGCTGCTTCATTGTCGCGATCAACGTCATGCCGCCGGAAAGATATCGCCCCTCCTCCCGGGCTGCGCGAAGATTGACAGCCTCCTCCACGGAGGACGCGCGGTGATAGCTTGTTGCATACATGTCCTCTCCTCCCTATCGAGCCGGTTGAAGCGCCTGCCATACCTTCATCGGCGTGGCGGGCATGGTCAGGCGATCATGGCCGATCGCATCCGTGATGGCATTGATCAGGGCGGGCGGGGAGCCTATTGCTCCAGCTTCGCCGCAGCCCTTGATCCCGAGCGGGTTGCCCGGGCATGGCGTGTTCTGGTGCGAGAGGCTGAAGGAAGGCAGATCGTCCGCCCTTGGCATGGCGTAGTCCATGTAGCTGGCCGTCAGGAGCTGTCCGCTCGAATCGTAATGGACTGCTTCGAGCAGTGCCTGCCCAATGCCCTGCGCGATTCCGCCGTGAACCTGTCCTTCAACGATCAGCGGATTGATGATGTTGCCGAAATCGTCTGCGGCGACGAACTGGACAATGTCGGTCTTGCCCGTTTCCGGGTCGATCTCGACTTCCGCGATATAGCAGCCGGCAGGGAAGGTGAAGTTGGAGGGATCGTAGAAGGCTGTTTCCTTCAGGCCGGGCTCCATGCCCGATGGGAGATTATGCGCCGTGTAAGCTGCTAATGCCACCTGGAACCAGGGCAAGGTCTTGTCGGTGCCGGCCACCTTCAGTTCGCCATTCTCGACGACGATATCTTGCTCGTCGGCCTCCATGAGGTGCGCAGCGATCTTCTTTGCCTTGGCCTCCACCTTGTCGAGTGCCTTGACCACGGCGGACATGCCGACCGCTCCCGAGCGCGAGCCATAGGTACCCATGCCCATCTGCACCTTGTCAGTGTCGCCGTGGACGATGTTGATGCTGTCGATCGGCACGCCGAGCCGACCGGCGACGAGTTGCGCAAAGGTCGTCTCATGGCCTTGACCGTGGCTGTGGGAACCGGTGAGCACCTCAATCGTGCCGACCGCATTGACGCGCACTTCCGCCGATTCCCATAAGCCGACACCGGCGCCGAGCGAACCGACGGCCTGGGACGGGGCGATGCCGCATGCCTCGATGTAGCAGCTCATTCCGATGCCGCGCTTCTTGCCCCTCGCTTCCGCCTCCACCTTTCGGGCGGGGAACCCAGCCCAATCCGCCGCCTGCATGGCGGCATCCAGGGAGGCTTCGTAATCGCCCGCGTCGTAATTCATGATCACGGGCGTCTGATACGGAAAGGTCCGGATGAAATTCTTGCGCCGCAGCTCTGCCGGCGAGACGCCGAGTTGGCGTGCCGCAATCTCCATCGTCCGTTCCAGAAGGTAGGTCGCTTCCGGCCGCCCGGCGCCGCGATACGCATCGACCGGCACCGTATTGGTGTAGACGGTGCGAACGTTGGCGTGGATTGCCGGGATTGCATATTGGCCTGAAAGCAGAGTTGCATAGAGATAGGTCGGCACTGCCGACGAGAAGAGGGACATATAGGCGCCGAGATTGGCGATCGTGTCGACCTTTAGCGCCGTGATCCGGTTGTCGGCGTCGAATGCCATCTTGACCTTGGACACGTGGTCGCGGCCATGCGCGTCAGTTAGGAACGCTTCGGTTCGGTCGGAGGTCCATTTTACCGGGACTCCGGTCTTTTTCGAAGCCCAAAGACAGACGATCTCCTCCGGATAGATGTAGATCTTCG
>JAEYTV010000013.1 GCA_023433855.1 Pseudomonadota bacterium
CCCCCGCCCCATACCCCGGCTCGAAACATCAATTGTCCTGATGGATCGGGTGAGCAAAAGTCGTTTAGAGAATCGGCTCCTGCCGCCTATGATCTCGAGACATTTTCGGGAGAAGCCCATGTCTCAATCCGCCCGCGCCTCGATGCCCTGGCTGATCATTACCGCCGGCGCGCTGATCGCCATGCTGACATTCGGACCGCGGTCGGCCATGGGCTTCTTCCAGCTGCCCATGCTCCAGGATACCGGCTGGGACCGCTCCACCTTCGGGCTTGCCATGGCGATCCAGAACCTTGCCTGGGGGCTCGGCCAGCCGATTTTCGGCGCCCTCGCGGACAAATACGGCACCGGCCGCGTGCTGACGCTTTCTGGGCTCGTTTATGCCGCCGGGCTTTTCCTTATGTCGACGGCCCATTCGATCCCCATCCTGCATCTCTCCGGCGGCGTGCTCGTCGGACTGGGTGTCGGCGCCGGTTCGTTCGGAACGATCCTGTCGGCCTTCGCCCGCAACGTCACACCAGAACAGCGTTCGGTCGCCTTCGGGATCGGCACGGCGGCGGGCTCGGCCGGCATGTTCCTTTTCGCGCCTCTCAGTCAGGCTCTCATCAGCGCCTACGGCTGGTCGGACAGCCTGGTGATCATGGGCTTCATGATGCTGCTGGTGCCGGTCCTCGCCTATCCGCTGCGCGGCAATTCGTCGTCGGGAACGCAGTCGAAGAGCCAATTCCAGCAGACAGCGGGAGAAGCGCTGCGCGAGGCGTTTCGCCATCAAAGCTACCTTCTGCTGACTTCCGGCTTTTTCGTCTGCGGTTTTCAGGTAGCCTTCATCACCGCCCACTTTCCCGCCTATCTCGGCGATCTGGGAATCGACGCCCGTTACGCGGTGATCGCCATGGCGCTGATCGACTTCTTCAACATCATCGGCTCCTTCAGCGCCGGCATCATCGGCCAGCGTTACTCCAAACCCTATTTTCTCGCCTACATCTATCTCGCTCGCTCGATTGCCGTGACCGCCTTCCTGCTCCTGCCGCAGACGCCTCTGTCGGTGATCGTCTTCGCGATCGTCATGGGCCTTTTATGGCTCTCCACCGTCCCACCCACCAACGGGCTGGTCGCCATCATGTTCGGCACGCGCCACCTCGGCATGCTGGGCGGGATCGTCTTCCTGTCGCATCAGGTCGGATCCTTTCTGGGCGTGTGGATGGGCGGCTATCTCTACGACCGCTTCGGTTCGTACGATCCCGTCTGGTGGCTCGGCGTCGCTCTCGGGATCTTCGCCGCCTTGGTTCACTGGCCTATCCAGGAAAAGCCGGTTGAACGCGGGCTCCCGGTCGCCCATCCGGCGGAATAGATCCCATCAGAGCGCCTGCTCTTCTGACGAAGCGGAAGAGCCCCCCGGAAGCGCCTTCAGCGTAGCCTGGACGAAGCCGTCTCGGGCCGCGCTTTCGGCCAAACCGCGCGGCTCGTAGACATGCCGGCGCAGGAAGAAGGCGGTCAACCGGAAAGCCGCAGCCATGCTGTCGCGATCGATGCGCGGGACATCGGCAACCCCCAGGAACGCGGGCAGGGTAAGCATGCGATCGGCATAAGGCGCGCCCGCGTCGCGGCAGACAGCCCGGCCGGTCTTTGGCGAAACATAAACGAGGTTGTCCTTCACGCCCGTGGCTGCGCACTCGGTGAGATCGAGGCCGTAGCCGAGGTCATTGAGGACGGCGAGTTCGAAGCGCACGAAGAGTTCTCCGGCCCCGGCCGGATCATCGAGCGCGTCGAGGATCATGTCGAGCGCTTCGAACAGGTGAGGATGAGGATCGCGCTCGGGCAGCAATCTCAGCAAGGCCCCCATGGCCTGAACGCCGTAGACGGCCGTCGCCGTTTCCATGAGCCTCGCCGCCCTCAACTGGACCGGCTCCAGCCTGAACTCCCCCAGATGCTCGTCGAGCCTCGCCCGCCAGACCGCCTCCACCCGGTTACCGGGCTGCAGAACCGGCTGCATGGCCCGGGAGCGGCCGGAACGGACCAGCCCAAGGTGCCGACCGCGCTCCCGGGTCATCAGTTCCGCGATGACGCTCGTCTCGCCATGGCGTTTGACGCCAATGATGATACCTTCGTCCTGCCATTGCATGATGCGCTTCAACATCCTTCCAGAAGGATTGGACACTATCCCTTCACGGCTTCGAACTGAACCGCTTTCAAGGGACATCTTCTACAAAGATGCCCCGACCGGGCGCTTGCCTGGAACAAACCGGGCTCCATTTTGATTGCTGTGGCAAAATTCAGGACGCCACGTCACGATCCGGGAGAACTTATGAAAAACGCCCTTTTCGCCGCCACCCTGCTGATTGCCGCACCCATTGCATTTTTCACCGCATCGCCGGCCGACGCCCAGTCGCCCGAACTCGAAAAAGCCTGCCTTTCGGTCGCCACCAACTTCCTTCTCGTGCCGAGCGTCAAGACAGGCGTCGTGCAGTCCTTCCCCGAACTCGATCCCCCCGGCGCACGCCTCACCTATTCGACCCGCGAGGATGCAAAGCCGACCGACTTCACCAACGAGATCGAATGCGAGTTCGACAAAGCGCAGCCGCCGTTCAATCTCCTGCGCTTCTGCATCTCGCAAACCTGCTACGGTCCCAACGAGCAGGATCAGGAACACCGTCGGCGCTACCAGGAGGTCAAGGCGTTGATGGACAGGCAGAAGAAGTAGGCTGTCGACACTTGTCGCCTTGCGCGCCGATCACGTTCAACGCGGAGGACAGGTAACGGGCGGCCAAGGCATGGCGCCGCTCCCTTGCAATGCCGCGGGCGGCTCGGCAATGGCTTTCGAGCGGATCGGCGGTCGGGCTCGCTGCCGACATGGACAGGGGGGCAACCGTTCCGCTGTAGATCGACGGCACGCCTTCGGCATCCCTCAGGCAACGACCGTTCGCCACCACGCGAAGCTTGCGTCCGTTGGGGTGGGTAATGCCGTATTCGGCCCGATGAGGCAGTCCACTTATGATCGCATCGTGGATGGTGCGGGCAGCTCGCTGCTTGTCGCCGTCATCGATGTAACGGATGACCATCTCGATTGGCGCACCCGCGGCAAGGCCATGCGCTGTAAGACCGAATATGTCGGCAACGACGTCATCGCCGTAGACCCTGTTTTCAGGGACATTCCAGCTGTAGAAGCCCAACGTGCAGCCGAAATCCACGTCCGTGCTGTCGGTCGGGATCTTAGCGCGGCCCATGAGGGCACCTCCTGTTCCGCGCCCCGGGGCTTCTCACCGCAAAGGGCATTCCAGGCTCGTCCGAGAAGACAGCGCAAAGAAAACAAAGGCCGGCTTGCTTCAATTTTTTGGAAACTCCAGGCCCATTTCCCGGAAGCGCTCGGGGTCATCGCCCCAGTTTTCCCGTACCTTGACGAACAGGAAAAGATGCACCGGCTGCTCCAGAATTTCGGATAGCTCCTTGCGGGAGGCCGAGGAGATGGCCTTGATCGCCTCGCCACCCTTGCCTAGCGCTATCTTCTTCTGGCTGTCGCGCTGTACATAGATCACCTGCTCGATGCGGACGGAGCCGTCCTTGCGCTCCTCCCACTTCTCCGTCTCGACATGCGACGCGTAGGGCAACTCCTGATGAAGCCGCAGGAAGAGCTTTTCGCGAGTGATCTCGGCGGCAAGCTGGCGCATTGGCAGGTCGGAGATCTGGTCCTCCGGGTAATACCAAGGGCCTTCCGGCACCCTCCCGGCCAGATAGTCCATCAGATCGTCGCAGCCCGAACCGTTCGTCGCCGAAATCATGAAGGTGCGTTCGAAATTCACAAACTCATTGGCCGCGGCTGAAAGCGCCAGGAGATCCTCACGCTTCACCTGGTCGATCTTGTTGAGAACGAGGATCTTTGGCTGGTGGACATCCTTCAATCCCTCAAGGATCGCCTCTCCGTCGCCGCGGATGCCGCGCTCGCTGTCGATCAGCAACATGATGAGGTCGGCGTCCTTCGCACCGCCCCAGGCGGAGGTGACCATCGCCCGGTCAAGCCTGCGGCGCGGCTTGAAGATGCCGGGCGTGTCCATGAAGACGATCTGGGCGTTGTCGTGGATGGCGATCCCGCGCACGATGGCGCGCGTCGTCTGCACCTTGTGGCTGACGATCGACACCTTGGCGCCGACGAGCCGGTTTACAAGCGTCGACTTGCCCGCATTTGTCGGGCCAATCAGCGCAACGAAGCCGGAACGGGTCGGCCGGCCTGCATTCTCGTCGCCGGCTATGTCATGGTTATCGGTCATATTTTCCATTCAATCAGTAATGGGCTTCGGCCAGACGCCTTCCCGTTCGAGCATCTTCGTGGCCGCAACCTGTTCGGCGGCCCGCTTAGAACGGTCGACACCGGTTTCCGGCTCGACCCCCTGGACTTCGACGGTCACCGTGAACCGCGGGTCATGGTCGGGGCCTGAACGATCGTCGATCCGGTAGCACGGCGTCAACCCAAACTTCGCATGCGCCCATTCCTGCAGTTCCGTCTTGGCGTCGCGCCTTGCCGCATCCGCCCGGCTTGCGCGACCTTCCCAATGCTTGGTGATGAAGGCGCGGGCAACCTCCAGCCCTCCATCGAGATAGAGCGCGGCGATCAGACTTTCCACCACATCGGCACGCACATTCATCATCCGCTTGCCGGTGAGCTTCTTGACGTCGGCGCCCGTGCGGATGAACCGGTGCAGTTCCAGTTCGTCGGCCACCATGGCGCAGCTTTCCGCGCTCACCAGCTGGTTGAGGCGCACAGAGAGCTCGCCTTCGGTGGCGCTGCGGAACGTCCTGAAGAGCATTTCCGCGACGCAGAGGCCCAGTACGCGGTCGCCCAGGAATTCCAGCCGCTCGTAATTTGCAGCCTTGGCCGAGCCGGTGCTTGCGTGGGTCAGCGCCCGGTCGAGCCATTGCTTATCAGCGAATTCGTGGCCGACTGTCTGTTCAAGCAGCCCGCGCTCCTCCGCCGACAGCGTCCTTGCCTTCATCACTGCACGACCTTGAAGATCCGGTCCCAACGCATGTTGGTCGGCCACTTCCACACCTCGCGGAAGGAGGTGTCGTTGCCGAGCGAGAAGAAGATGACGCTGGCGCGGCCGACGAGGTTTTCAGCCGGTACCATGCCGACGTCAAAGCGGCTGTCGAGCGAGTTGTCGCGGTTGTCGCCCATGAAGAAATAATGACCTTCGGGGACGACGAATTCCGGTGTGTTGTCGCCGCGCGAGACCGGCGAATGATCCAGCGTATCGTATGTCACGCCATCGTCGAGGGTTTCGCGGAAGACGGGGACGTTAGTGCCCGGATCGAGGCGGTAATCGGAGGTGAAGCTGCCGTCAGCCTGCTTCGGCACGGGCTGTCCGTTGATGAAGAGCACGCCATTGGTCACCTGCACCTTGTCGCCCGGCAGGCCGATCAGGCGCTTGATGTAGTCGATGTCGGGATGGCTCGGAAGGCGGAAGACGATGACGTCGCCGCGCTTCGGTTCGCTGAACTGGAAGATCCGGCCCGAAAACAGGTTCGGTGAGAACGGGATCGAATATTTCGAGTAACCATAGGCGAACTTGTTGACGAATATATAGTCGCCGACGAGCAGCGTCGGCATCATGGATCCCGACGGAATGGTGAAGGGCTGGAACAGGACCGTGCGAATGACCATGGCCAGCAGCAGCGCCTGGATGATGACCTTGATGTTTTCCCAGAGGCTGTTCTGCGACTTCGTCTCGGCTTTGTCGGACACGTGTATGACTTTCTGTTTCCAGCGGGGTGCCGCTTTCTAAACTCTTCGCAGGGCGGCGGCAATGGCTGATCAAGCGCGCTGGCCCGATCAGGCGGCGAGCGGCCTTGCCTCGATCACCACGAAGGCCTGCGCATAAGGATATTCATCCGTGATGGTGATGTGGATCACGGGTTCGTGGCCAGGGGGGATCAGTTCCGACAGCCGCTGCGCGGCGCCACCCGTCAGGACCATTGTGGGTTTGCCACCCGGCAGATTGACCACACCCATGTCTTTCCAGAAGACGCCGTTGGCGAGGCCGGTCCCGAGCGCCTTGGAGCACGCCTCCTTGGCAGCGAAACGTTTCGCATAGGATGCGGCACGGGTCTGGCGCCTGTCGGATTTTGCCCGTTCTATCTCGGTGAAACAGCGATGCGTGAAACGCTCGCCGAAACGTTCGATGGATTTCTCCACCCGACGGATGTCAATCAAGTCACTGCCCATGCCAATGATCATCGTTCTTTCCCACAAGTCGGCGCCGACAGTGACTTGAGCCCTCAGGCACCTGTCGTCAAGCGGCCGCGGCGCTTCTTCCGAAACGGCTGACGGTCGAAAAGGCGCCGCCATAAAAGACAATGCCGGACAGCAGTCGAGGGGCAAGCGACCCGATCAGCATCGGCTCCAGAACCGGCCGTCAACTGCAGGGAACCGAGGCGTTCCAAAGGAGCGGCCAGATGTGGGGAAGGTCGGAGGATTGGCTCGGCGACCGGTTTCACCGGCGCAGTTTCCGGGGCAGGATTACTGCCCGAAGACCCCAGGATGGTGGCAAAATTGGTCCGGGGCCATGCAGCCCCGCCTCGAAGAGGAGCGGCCAACAGAGCCGAACGTCTCCCAGGAACCTTCACCGGCCGCACCCTTTGGCGCGGCGGGTATCGATATGGTTCAATATCCTGCCTTGCGGAACATGCCGCGATCGATCTGACGCATGCGATATTCCAAATCAACCCGGTCACGGGCCTCGTTCAGATAGGCGATCTCGCGGTCCTGCGCGCTCGGGACGCGAAAAGCCCGGGCAAACTTGCGAACTGAGTCAAACATAACTCTCTTCCTTCTCTCTTATTGCACTGCAGCAATATAGGTTGAGAGCCGCCGCTTTACCAACGCTCCGGGCGCCGGCCAGCCTTGCAGAGAAAGCATGGCACTCATCGAAGGGGCTGAAAAATGAGGCGCCGGAGGCATTATCCGTCCTGGATCGCGTCAAGCTCGGGACGCCGGAGCCGCGAGGTCGCGCCCCCTAGGGAAGCTTCATTGCCGCCGTTATCATGACGGAAACAGCCGATGGAACGCCAAGGCGGGCGCTGGCGACATTCATCTTGTGCAAGAGCTTCGTTCTATACCGCCGAAGCTTCCACTGGTTGACCAAAGGAGAGGCACTGTAGATGCGGGTCCAGCTCTTGTCGCCGGTTCCATCGACACAGATGATCTCATCGAAGCCCCGGCGGTCCGTGACGACAAAATTCGAGGGATTACAATCCATAAGCACGATGTGGTCGGCCGCGCAGCGCTCAAAGAAGCGGTCGATCAGATCCAGATGCGATCGCTGAAGCTGGCCGCTCCGAATGAGCTGCAGGAGCGTCGGCGCCAGTTGTCCGTCGCTTGTGGAGATCCGCTCGACGGCCAGCCCCAACCCCCTGCTCGTCTGAACCAGACCAAATATGCGGGCAACAGGAAATGACGGGGGAGCTTCCCTCGCAAAGAGCTTACGCGCCTGTTCAAGGAATTCGTCCACTTCCCGGCGGAAGGTCAGGTAGGCTCCGAAACGCCGCTTTTCCTTGAAGCGATAGAGCTTCTTCTTCGGCTTGCGGGCACCATCCGGGCCCCGTTCCGTTTCCTTGACGATCTTGATCAGCACGCGGGGAACAGCACGATTCTCATAGATGGCCCGCTGGCTACCCTCGGCGCACTTTCTCCAGTCATTCAAGTTGACGCGGTCGGCAAACATCTCGTCCCCCCTTCGAGGACGAAGTTACCCGAGCAGGATTGTTTGTGAAGAGAAAATGACAGATTTGTTACACAATTGTGACAGCCTCCGTAGGGCTTTGTGACCGTCCGGTCGCCCGCTCGGGAGGGAAATGAACCTTCTACCGTCTGCTGACCCAGCGGCGGCCGAGCTGCGGAGGACCTCGTTCAGAAGTCCTCAGTCATAGACGCGGTGAACGTTTGCGACGCAGTCGAGCTCCTTCATCTGCAGCAGAAGCTGGCTGAGATGTCGCAAGTCCCAGACTTCCACCTCCATGGTAATCTCCGAGAAATCGTCGGCGCGATTGCTGCCCATGGTGAGGGTGCGGATGTTGATGTCCAGGCCGGCGATCGTCTGGGCAACCGTCGCAAGCGTTCCTGGCTCGTTGAGGGTGTTGACCTCGATTCGAACGGGGAAGCGAGACTTGTTGGCCTCGTCCAGATCCCAGCGGACGTCGATCCAGCGCTCCGGCTGCTCATCGAAGCGCTGAAGAGCCGGTGCCTGGATCGGATAGATCGTGATGTCCCTGCTGTCTTCCATGATGCCGACGATGCGATCGCCGGGCACTGCGCCACTTGGAGCGAAACGCACCTGCATGTTGCCCGACAGGCCGCGGATCGGCAGCGGATCGGGACCCGCTACTGCCGCTTCGGCAGCGGTGCGCCTGTGATCCGGCAGCTTGAAGATCATGCCGCTTGCGCTGCCGATGTTGAACCAGCCCTCGTCCGCCGGCCTGACGGTGACGCGCTCGTCCTTGTAATCGGGAAAAACGGCGCGCAGCACGTCAAGGGACGAAAGCTCGCCGCGCCCGACGGCCGCGATTGCATCCTCCACGTCCTTGTGCCCCAGCCGGTGCAACGCGGGCTTCAGCGTCTCGCGGGAAAAGACCTTGCCTGCCCGCTCGAAGGTGCGCTCGAGAATGCGATGGCCGAGCCCGGCATATTGCTTGCGGATGGCCATGCGGGTGGCGCGCCGGATCGCCGACCGGGCCTTGCCGGTCACGACGATTTCCTCCCAGGCAGCAGGCGGCACCTGCACGCCGGAGCGGATGATCTCCACCTCGTCGCCGTTGTTGAGCCGGGTGACGAGCGGCATGATCCGGCCGTTGATCTTCGCCCCGACGGTGGTGTCGCCGATATTGGTATGGACGGCGTATGCGAAGTCGATTGGAGTGGCACCACGCGGCAGGGCAATCAGCTTGCCCTTCGGCGTGAAACAGAAAACCTGGTCCTGGAAGAGTTCAAGCTTGGTATGTTCCAGAAACTCCTCGGGACTGTCACCTTCGGCAAGCGATTCGATCGTATGGCGCAGCCAAGAATAGGCGTTGGATTCTCTTGGCAGGAGCTCCCCTGCCCGTCCGTCCTTGTAAAGCGCGTGCGCGGCAATACCGTATTCAGCGATCTCCTGCATCAGCTGGGTGCGGATCTGCAGTTCGATACGCTGGCGAGAAGGCCCGACGATCGTAGTGTGGATGGAGCGGTAGTCGTTCTGCTTCGGGTTCGAGATATAGTCCTTGAAGCGGCCGGGAACCACCCGCCATCGGGTATGCACGATGCCGAGCGCTCGATAGCAGGACGGGATGTCACCGACGATGATGCGGAAGCCATAAACATCCGAGAGCTGCTCGAAGGAGAGCGACTTCGACTGCATCTTGCGGAACACCGAATATGGCTTCTTCTGCCTTCCCTTGACATAGGCGTCCACGAGCCCGTTGGCGATCAGCAGTTCTCGCAGTTCCTCCTCGATCTTCTTGATAAGGCCTTCATTACGCGCCTCAAGTTCGCTGAGCCGCCGGGTCACCGTCTCGTAGGCTTCCGGATTCATGTAACGGAAGGACAGTTCCTCCAGCTCGTCGCGCATGTCCTGCATGCCCATGCGACCGGCCAGCGGCGCATAGATGTCCATCGTCTCTTCGGAAATGCGCGCCTTCTGCTCCGGCTTCATGTGCTCCAGCGTGCGCATGTTGTGGAGCCGGTCGGCGAGCTTGACGAGCAGTACGCGCACATCATCGGAGATTGCCAGCAGCAGCTTGCGCAGGTTCTCCGCCTGCTTGGCTTTCTTGGTGACGAGGTCGAGACGCTTCAGCTTGGTCAGCCCTTCGACCAGGCGACCGATGTCCTCGCCGAAAAGCTCATCGATCTCCGCACGCGTGGCGGTCGTGTCCTCGATCGTGTCGTGCAGCAGAGCGACCGCAATGGTCGACTCGTCCAGGTGCATGTCGGTCAGGATGGCGGCGACCTCCAGCGGATGCGAGATATAAGGATCGCCGCTGGCGCGTTTCTGCTGGCCATGCTTCTGCATGGCATACACATAGGCTTTGTTGAGCAGAGCTTCGTTGGCATCGGGCTTGTATTTCTGAACCCGCTCGACGAGCTCGTATTGCCGCATCATCCTGAAATAAGTCCTCGATCCCGCTGGTCTTCACACATGTAGCAGGCCGGGAGCCTCCGCCGGGCCGGACAGTGCTTCCGACAAAAAAGAAAATGGCGCGCCAGTCGTCGGACCGGCGCAGCCATCATAAGTCATTGGAGCAGATTAGGGCGAGAGGATGAACGAAAACTTGCCAGGCAAGCATTTCGCCGATCAATCTCGCGATCAGTAGTCGTCGCTCTTTTCTGGCGGCACCAGGCCCTCGATGCCGGCAAGCAGTTCTTCTTCCGACATCTGATCGAAAGAGACGGTTTCCGGAAGATCCTCGTCCTCGTCGCTGCGGTCGACGCTCGTTGCTGCACCGGCGCTGGCGGCAATCAGAGAAGCCGGATCGGGCTCGGGCTCGTCAACTTCGACGTGCTTCTGCAGCGAATGGATCAGGTCTTCCTTGAGATCGTCCGGCGAAAGCGTCTCGTCGGCGATCTCGCGAAGGGCCACCACGGGGTTCTTGTCGTTGTCGCGGTCGATGGTTATCGAAGCGCCCTGGGAGATCTGGCGTGCGCGGTGGCTCGCGAGCAGAACCAGCTCAAAGCGATTATCGACCTTGTCGATGCAATCTTCTACTGTGACACGGGCCATTGCCTGTCCTTTGGGTCATGATTTACGGGATTGCTACGCCCGATACAGCCATTATGCGGCAAATTCAAGTTTTTCCTGCGGAACCCTTCGCTCCCGTTCCGGCTTCCCTTGATCCTCGATCAAATTCAACCGCTGGCTGCTTGGATTATTGGGGGTGGTGCCATACATGACACGTATATGAACAGTTAATAATGTAGTGGATTATTCCGGCGCTTTGGTTCAACAATGTTGACCGAGCCTCCCTGCCGAGCAGGTATATAAGAAAAAAGGGGATGGAGACAAAATGTTCGATCCAAGGGAGAAGATCGCGCTATTTATCGATGGTGCCAATCTTTATGCGGCATCCAAGAGCCTCGGCTTTGACATCGATTATCGCAAATTGCTCAAGGCTTTCCACAAGCGTGGTTATCTCCTGAGGGCATACTATTACACGGCGCTGATCGAAGATCAGGAATATTCCTCCATCCGGCCGCTCATCGACTGGCTTGACTACAACGGCTACAAGGTCATCACCAAGCCCGCCAAGGAATTTACCGATTCCATGGGCCGACGCAAGATCAAGGGAAACATGGACATCGAACTCGCTATCGATGCCATGGAACAGTCCGAGACGGTGGACCATCTCGTACTTTTTTCCGGCGACGGCGACTTTACCACCCTGGTGGAAGCGCTGCAGCGGAAGGGCCGCAAGGTTTCGGTCGTGTCCACCATGCAGACCCAACCGCCGATGATTGCCGATGATCTGCGCCGGCAAGCGGATCATTTCATCGACCTTATGTCGCTCAAGGCCGAGGTAGGGCGTGATCCGACCGAGCGTGCGGTCAAGAGCACGGACCCCGTCGAACCGGTCGAGTCCTGACCCCACATCAGAGGAATGGGCGCCGGGCTGAATGCAAGCGCTGCTGATGGCAGTGGGGCGGTCGAGACCTCACGGCCGCTGGGTCAGTTGGCTGCCACGACCTCGTGGCGGAGCGCCGGCTGCGCCGCAGACCTTTTCCTGGCGCGGAATACGGCCTCGACGATCAACGACAGCGGCAGGCCGATAAACAGGGGGATAAAGAAATAGATTACCCTGAAGGCCACCAACGACCCGATGGATGCCTGATCCCCCATGACGTGCCGAACTCTTGCTTCCAGCACGCCTAGTCCACCAGGTGCGTGGGTGATGATGATGGCAAGATTGGCCAGCACAAACGCGGTCGCTGCCTTGAGGTAGCTCACGTCGGCGCTTGCCGCCATCACTTCGCGCAGACAGGCCGAGACGAGCGCAAAGTTGATCGTGCCGATCACCACCTGGGCGAGCGCGATCCTCAGCGTCGGCATCTGGAAGGTCCAGGCCCTGATCTTCAACGGCGCCCGCAGAAAGGCAGCCAGCAGGAGATAAGCTACCGTGGCCGCCAGACAGGCAAGGCCGATCATGATGACCATGCCTTCGCGCAAGCGAAGGACGGAGGCGGCATCCTGCGGGTTGATGACCATGACAATTCCGGAAAGCACCATCATGCCGATGCCCACCGTCACGCCGGACAGGAGGACGATCTTGGCGACATCCTCGGTGTTCATGCCCCAGTGCGCGTAATAACGGTACCGCAACGCGCCGCTGCTGAGGCCCGACAAACCGACGCTCTGACCGATCGAAAGGCTGATGAACGAGGCGAGCGCGATCTTCGGGTAAGCCAGGTCGTTCTTCACGTACCGAACCCCGGCCCAGTCAAAGCCCGTCAGGCAGAGGTAGGAACCGAATGCGAAGCCGAGAGCCGTCAGCAGATTGAAGATGGGTATCGCCTGAACGGACTCGACGATCTCCGACGCCGAATGTTCGCGGAACGTCTGGTAAAGAAGATAACCGGCCACGCCGAAACCGACCAGCATGGCAGCATAGGTCAGGATATTCTTTCGCGTCATCGCGCACTCGCCCTCACAAGATCAACCTGAACGGACGGATAGAGGATTTTGTTCCTCGGCTAGACGCGCTTGACTATGCGCGAGAATGCCGGGTCATCGGGGTTGTAGCCCGGTCCGGTGCGATGGAAGCTGCGGCCCGTCTGCACAAGCTGTGCGATGTCGGCGACGTGAAAGAGCCGCCAGCCAGCACCGGTGCCTGACAACTGCCAGCCGCTTAGCGCCAGTTCGCCGTCGCCCACAAAGCCGAGGATGTGCGGATGAACGGTGCGCACCACGTGCTTGTATTCAATCTCCAGGATTTGCCGCCGCTTGATCGCATCGATGATGACATCCCTGTAGGCCATGCTGCCCCCGAGCCTCTCCGGTCTGGAACGTGCACGGGGCGGACGGGTTGCATTGCAGGCGGTTGGCAACACTCGCAGGCCGCCGCCTGCCGGGAGGCCTGCGTTCTGACCAATCAAAAGTCAGCGACAGAAATAGTTCGGCGCGGATCAGCCGGTCTTCAGGAGACGCGACTTTTGGCGGTTCCAGTCGCGCTCCTTCTCCGTCTCGCGCTTGTCGTGCAGCTTCTTGCCCTTGGCGAGCGCCAGTTCCAGCTTCGCCCGACCCTTCTCGTTGAAGTAGATCTTCAACGGCACGAGCGTCATGCCTTCGCGATTGATGGCAGCGCGCAGACGATTGATCTCGCGCTTCGAGAGCAGCAGCTTGCGGCGACGCCGAGGCTCGTGGTTGAAGCGGTTTGCCTGGAGATACTCGGGCAGGTGCGAGTTAATCAGCCAGATCTCCTCGCCCTCGTCGGATGCATAGGATTCGGCGATATTCGCCTTGCCTTCGCGCAGCGACTTGACCTCCGTCCCCGTCAGCACCAGCCCGGCCTCGTAGGTATCGACGATCTCGTAGTTGAAACGCGCCTTGCGGTTCTCTGCCACGATCTTGTTGACCGTACGCTGGCTGCCTTTGGGTGCCATGGGACTAACTTCCGATCTGCCCTTCTGCCTACGTGATTGCGCGCCGCCTACGGGCCGTAAGCGGAGTTGGTCGTATGTAGTGCGCTGGCGGAGCGATGTGAAGCGGAAGAGACGGCCGGCCGTACGCTCGCTTCTTCGCCACCGGATCCGGGCCGGGAGGCTGGCAGCCGCCGTGCCCTCCCCCGCGGCGCAGCTTAGTTCAGGAGACCCGCATGGACCAGTGCCGCATCGATCGCGGCCTCGGTTGCCGGTTCCAGGCTCGAAACGAGCGGCGAGCGCACCGTGCGGTTCATGCCGCGCGTCCTGTGCAGCCCGTATTTCGCACCGCACAGGCCCGGCTCCATGAAGATCGCCTTGTGGAGCGGCATCAGGCGGTCCTGGTATTCCAGCGCCTTCTTGTAGTCACCCGCGAGCGTCGCAGCCTGGAACTCGGCGCAAAGGCGGGGGGCAACGTTCGCCGTCACGGAGATGCAGCCGACGCCGCCGTGGGCATTGAAGCCAAGAGCCGTGGCGTCCTCGCCGGAAAGCTGGATGAAATCCTTGCCGCAGGTGATGCGCTGTTCTGAAACGCGTTCGATCCTACCGGTCGCATCCTTGACCCCGACGATGTTGCCATGCGCCTTCACCAGCGCCCCCATGGTCTCCGGAGACATATCGATGACCGACCGCGACGGGATGTTGTAGATAATGATCGGTAGACGGATAGCTTCGGCAATGGCCGAAAAGTGCGCGAAAAGGCCCTTCTGCGTCGGCTTGTTATAATAGGGCGTAACGACCAGGACGGCATCGGCGCCGACGTGTTCGGCGTGCTGGGCGAGTTCGATCGCCTCTCGGGTATTGTTGGAGCCCGCTCCGGCGATCACCGGCACGCGCCCGCCCGCCACCTTGATGCAAAGTTCGACAACGCGTTTGTGCTCTGCATGCGACAGCGTGGGCGATTCACCCGTCGTACCCACCGGCACCAGCCCGCTGCTTCCTTCGCCAATCTGCCACTCCACATGTGTGGCAAAGGCGTCCTCATCCACCGCCCCAGCGGTGGTGAAGGGGGTTACGAGGGCGGGCATCGATCCCTTGAACATGCATAAGCTCCCAACCGGCCGTAGTCCATGCTTCGGCCGCAATCCGACATTAAGGTGTGGCACCATAGAGCGGCGGGAAAGCCTCGACAAGCGCGACGACAACCCAGCACGTGCGGATTCTCCGGTGAGAATTCGAACATTTGTGGGACGTGATAATCTTTCATCAATCCGCTGGACGGCTAATAGGGGTTGGACATCTTCTTCACGAGCTACCGGTTGAACAGATCCGTTCTGATCCTCGCCGCGCTGGGTGTCGGCGCCGTCAGCGTTCCGAGCTTTGCGGGCTCGGTTGCGGAGAACTTCGTACCGCTTCCTTTCGTCAAGCCGGACAATCCGGCAAGCGCTCCCATGCCGGCCGCCATGCCGCATCCACAGGCACCGTCACCTGACGCCACCGGCACCATCCCGCCCACCGAACTCCGCGGAGGCCGGCTGCAGTCCGCGCCTCTCCTCAAGAAAGGCCTCGATGCGTTGGCCGACAATGACGCCGCGAACGCGCGCAGCATCCGCGACGCTCTCGCAGAAGACTCGCTTGACCGCCACATCCTGAGCTGGGCCATCGTCACCTCTGGCGCAACGGGCATCTCATCCGGCGAGATCGCCGCCGCAAAGCGGGAACTCGCCGGCTGGCCGGGCCTTGACAAGCTTCGCGCTCATTTCGAGCGTGCGCTCTATCATGAAAATCCTCCCGCATCCGCCGTCCTTGCAGCCATGGGTTCAACGCCTCCCGAGACCGCGGAAGGCCAGATAATCCTCGCCCGGGCGCTTGCCTCGACCGGCCGCCAGGGCGATGCAGCCCGCACCCTTCGGCAGATCTGGACCTCGCACACGCTGACCAAGGCCATGGAAGACAGGATCATCGCCGAATTTGGCTCGCTCCTGACCGCTGCCGACCACAAGGCGCGGATGGACTCCCTGTTGTACAAGGGACGCAGTTCCCAGGCCAAGCGCTTCGCAGAGCTGGGCAAGGCGCAGTCCCTCTACAAGGCTTGGAATGCCGTCATCAGCAATGCGAAAAACGCCGAGACACTTCTCGCCGCCGTCGACGGTTCCTGGAAGAGCGATCCTGGCTATCTTTTCGCGCGCGTGGAGCATCTGCGCCGGACGGATCGGTACTTCGAGGCCGCGGAGCTTCTGGAACGCGTTCCCCGCGATCGCACGAAACTCATCAACACGGAAGAATGGTGGAACGAGCGCCGTATCGTCGCACGCGGTCTTGCTGACCGGGCCCGGCCCGACCTTGCCTACAACCTCGTCGCGAACCATGTGGCAAGCGCCCCGACTGAGATCGTCGATGCAGAATTTCACGCGGGCTGGTATGCGTTGCAGGCGCTCGGAAAACCGGCCATTGCAGAAAAGCACTTCCGAAAGATCCTTGAAGCGTCCAACAGGCCGCTTTCGGTCTCGCGCGCTTTGTACTGGCTCGGGCGAACGGCCGAAGACGGAGGTCCCGGTCGGGCCGCCGAGTTCTTCAGCCAGGCTGCGCGCTATTCGGGCACGTTCTACGGCCAGTTGGCGGCTGCGAGACTCAATGTCAGGACCCTCGATGTCAGCTATCCCGCACCTTCTGAGATCGACCGCCGGAACTTCGAAGATCGCGAAGCAATCCGCGCGATAGCGCGCCTGGAAGCCGCCAATCATGGACGGCGCGCCGCCATGCTCTACCGAGCGCTCGCTGAAGAACTCACCAGTCCCGGCGAACTGGCCATGCTCGCCGCGCGCGCCGAATCGCGTAACAACCATGCGCTGTCGCTGCAGATCGGCAAAACCGCCTTCGGTCGAGGCATCGAAGTTGCCGCACTCGCCTATCCGCTCGGAGTCATTCCGACCGACGCCAACATAGCCGGCTCGGGCAAGGCTCTTGCCTACGCGATCGCACGGCAAGAAAGCGCCTTCAATCCTGCAGCCGTATCGCCCGCCAATGCGCGAGGCCTTCTGCAGCTACTGCCAGGTACAGCGCAGGGAGTGGCAAAGCGCCATGGCCTCGGCTACGCCGCCGCCCGCCTGACGAGCGACCCCGGCTACAACGCGACGCTTGGTGCACATTATCTCGGAGAGCAGATCGACACCTTCGCCGGCTCATATGTGCTGACCTTCATCGCCTATAATGCGGGACCACGCCGGGTCGGCGAATGGATTGCCCGCTACGGAGATCCGAGAGGCAAACCACTCGATGAGGTGGTCGACTGGATCGAGCGGATCCCCTTCCCCGAGACCCGAAACTACGTGCAGCGGGTGATGGAAAACTACCAAGTCTACAAGACCCGGCTCGGACAAGCAGCGGATATCGAGGCTGACCTGCGTTTCGGGCGGCGCTAGGGCCTCCCTCAACGGTTTGATCCGGCGCCTGGATCGGGCGGCCGGACACGCCGGATGGCGTGCACCTTCGGCAAGACGTCGGGGCTTCCAAGCGGCAGTACCCACGACACACAAAAAGCCCGGCGCAAGGCCGGGCTTCCAGAAGTTTCCGACAGCGCAGATTAGAAGTCGCGCTGCAGACGGACCAGACCTGCCCAGTCTTCGGAGAGGTCGGAGTAACCGACAGCAACCTTGCTGGTAAGACCTTCGGTGATTGCGTAGTTGATGGTGGCACCGGCTGCCCAGTAGTCGCCGTCGTTGACGAAGCTGCCAGCCACGACGTCCGAGTTCCAGAAGTACTGGAATTCCGGAATGACCTGCAGCTTTTCGGTGACGTTCCACGCGTAAGCGGCAGCAACGGTCCACTCAGCCGACGAGTAGTACTCGTTGGGGTCGGAAGACCAGATACCAGCGAGGTAGAAGGTGCCTGGGCCCACTTCGGCCGAGCCGATCACGCGGACAGCGCCGTCTTCTGAATCGAAGTCGTAGGAACCGAGCAATTCGATCTTAGCCGGGCCGAGAGCGGCCTGGATCACACCTTCGAGGCCGATGTCCTGGCCGCCGACGTCGCTCAGCTCGTCGACCTGGATGCCAGCGGTGAAGGCACCACCGGTATAGGTGTAGGAGATCGAGGTCAGACGGTTTGAGCCGAGATCGTCGAGTTCACCCGGAAGATCATTGGCATCCCACCAGTTGAGGTAGGTACCGACCTTGAAGCCGCCGAGCTGGATGTAGACTTCATCTAGGTAGGCATCATCATCGCCAGCAGAAGACGAAGAATCGCGCGTCGTATCAACGTGGAGTGCGATGAAGCCGGTCAGTTCGCCGAGTTCGGTGTCGCTTTTCGAGGTGACGGCAATACGGCCGCGGGTCCATGCGTCCCAGTCACCATCATTGAATTCGTTCACATCGCGGCCGAAATCAACCTGGAAACGGACGTAACCGCCGACCTTGAGGCAGGTCTCAGTGCCGGGGATGTAGAAGTAGCCGGTGCCGAATGCGTCGCAAACGCGAACGTATTCCATGGGCTCCGGTTCTGCAGCTACGATGGCGTCAGCAGCCTGAGCGCCGGAGACTGCTGCGAGCGCAGCAGCGGAGCCGAGGAGAAGGCTCTTGATGTTCATTTTCTTGACCTCCAAGTCACATTCTTAGCGGCACCTGAATCATCAGATGTCGGAGTACAATCTAGTGTGGAAAACTGGTGCGCCGCAACACGATTGGCGCCGTCCGGCCGCCGCCTTGACGTCATTGAACCGCCGACGTCTCTTTTTTGTCACAAAGCAAAACTCCCCCGGCAAGCCGGGGGAGTTCATCAATCAAACCGACGATACGGTCAGATTAGAAGTCGCGCTGCAGACGGACGAAGCCGGATACTGTGTCCGGTTCATCCTGATACTGCACGGACACCTTGCTGGAAAGACCAGTGGTGATTGCGTAATCGAGGGTTACACCTGCGCGCCAGTCATCGTCGCCGTCGTTGAACTCGTCGAAGACATACTGGATGCCGGGGGTGACCGTGAAGCGGTCGGTTGCCTTGAAGGCATACGACGCAGCCACAGACCATTCACCAGCCAAGTCGGTGGCGCTGCCGCCCGCATTGATGTTGCCGCCGTAGTAAGCGGACGGGTCAGATGCCCAGATTACGAAGCCCTGCAGAATGCCCGGACCAACTTCAGCGCTTGCCAACAGACGGACGGCACCTTCTTCGGCACCGAAGTCGTAGGAGCCGAGCAGGTCGACCGCCACGCCGCCGAACTTGGCGGTGATGAGTCCTTCGATACCGACTTCCTGACCACCGTCAACAGGACCTACGCCACTGCCATAGCTCAGCTCGTCCAGCTGAATGCCAGCAGCGAACGCTTCGCCGGTATAGGTGTAAGCGATCGAGGTGTAACGAACCTGAGCGCCACCGGCGTTGCTGTCGGTTTCACCATTGATTCCCTTATCCCACCAGTTGAGGTAGGTACCAGCCTTGAAGCCGCCGAGCTGGAGGTAGACTTCATCCAGGTAAGCGTCATCGTCAGCGTTGGAAGAAGACGTATTTTCCGACGTATCAACATGAAGCGCGATAAAGCCGGTCAGCTCGCCGAGCTCAGTATCACTCTTAGAGGTAACGGCGATACGGCCGCGGGTCCACGCATCCCAATCACTGCCTTCCGGGTCGCGAGCGCCAGCCGGGAACGAGTCATCACCGAAGTCAACCTGGAAACGGACGTAACCGCCGATCTTGAGGCAGGTTTCGGTGCCGGGGATGTAGAAGTAGCCGGTGCCGAACGCGTCGCAAACGCGAACGTATTCCATGGGCTCCGGCTCAGCAGCGACGATAGCGTCGGCAGCCTGGGCGCCGGATACTGCTGCGAGGGCAGCAGCGGAGCCGAGAAGAAGGCTCTTGATGTTCATTTTTGACCTCCAGTCAAAGTTTCGTATGGGTTTGGGTTTTTTTTGCTGAAGGACAGCGTTCCCTGCCCCATCCCCGTCGATTTCCAGAAGAAGGACGATCCACCGCCTCGCTTCCGAATGTGAAAATACAAGAGGACCGATGTCATGCAATCGTGAACTACCGCCGTGCGTGGTTCACACACCTGCTTCGATCAGGCCTGTTGCCGAAAGGACACAAAGACGGCAGGGCCAAGGCCTGTTATTTTACGCTTTGTTAAGAAGGGGTTGCCCGGCAGACACTTAGAAGCCGGGTAAAGCGGCGCGCGGGAATCGCTGCCGTCCGAGCTACGCGCCCTGCGTGGCGGACCATGTGCGGCAAGCGCTTGTGATTCTCTTGAGAATGGCGGCCCTGGAGACCAAGATGGCGGAGAGGATGGGATTCGAACCCACGATACGCTTTTGACGTATACTCCCTTAGCAGGGGAGCGCCTTCGACCACTCGGCCACCTCTCCGTCGCGGTCTAACTATGTCGAAGGCCTAGTGAATGCAAGGCCTTTATGAGACCGTCCAAAGCTTTCCGGCAAACGGCTAGGCGGAGATCGGCGAACCCTCTGTGGCGCCGACAAGGAAGGCCGCCCCATGACGGGCGGAGCCGATGCCTTCAGTATCCGGCCGCCGGCCCTGCCTTGCCCGGCCCGCGCCCGTAGCGCGCGGCAAGCCCGCGCAGGGCAGCGGAAAACTCGGTAACGTCAGCGCCAACCGCGACAAACGTCGCGCCCAGATCGAGATATCGGCGGTTCAGCGATTCGCTGAAGGTCAGGATGCCGGCCGCCTTGCCCGAGGCAACGATCGTGGAAATCGCCTTCTCGATCACCTCCTGGACTTCGGGCGCCTCCATTCGGCCAAGATAACCCATGTCGGCGGAAAGATCGGCCGGACCGATGAAGATGCCGTCGACGCCGTCCACGGCGGCGATGTTCTCCAGGTCGCGAATCGCGGCCATCGTTTCAGCCTGCACGAGGAGGCAGATCTCTTCGGCGGCAGTGTCGGCGTAATCAGCAATCAAGTTGAAAGCGGAGGCCCTTGCGACCGCTGCTCCGACGCCGCGGATGCCGCGTGGCGGATAGTGGACGGCACGCACGAGTTCCTTCGCCTGCTCGGCCGAATCGACCATCGGGACAAGCAGGTTACGCGCGCCGATGTCGAGCAGCTGCTTGATCATCCAGCTCTCTCCCATGGGCGAACGGACCACAACCTCGGAGGGGGAGCCCGAAAGCGCCTGAAGCTGCGCCATGATGCTGCGCAAGTCGTTGGGGCCATGCTCGCCATCGATCACGAGCCAGTCGAACCCGCATGTGCCGGCAATCTCGGCAGTCAGCGGCTCGCCCGTATCCAGCCAGAGGCCGATCTGCTCCCGACCTTGCCTCAGTGCAGCCTTGAACTGGTTTTTGGACGCCGGCATGGTGATCATGTCCTTCAGGCAAGAAGCTGCTTCAGATCGGCGGCCGGATCAGCGAGGGTCGCCCTGTTCGGCTCGATTCCGCTTTCCAGCATCCTCTTGCCGGTCACATAAGCTTTCGCATCGTTGACCGCATCGACGGCGATGAACCTGCCCTCGCGGAAATACCAGATGGACAGGCTTCCTTCGCGGGCGCCCGGCCGCACGAGCGTCTCATCATATCCCATGTTGAAACCCGCGATCTGCAATTTCACGTCATACTGATCCGACCAGAACCACGGCTTCGCCTCATAGGCCACCTCGCTGCCCGCCATCACCGCGGCCGCGGCTTCGGCCTGATCGACGGCGTTCTGCACCGATTCGAGGCGTATCCGGCTCCCCTTCCAGGGCAGCATCGCGCAATCGCCCATGGCGAAGATGGAAGGGTCGGAGGTACGGGCAAACTCATCGACGATGATTCCGTTTCCGACATCGAGGCCGCAATCCTGCGCAAGCCGGTCGTTGGGGGTCACGCCGATACCGACGATAACCAGATCGACATCGATCACGCTGCCGTCGGAGAGCTCGGCCGAGCGCACCTTGCCGTCCTCGCCGACGAGGCGATGCAGCCCGGTCTTCTCCCGGATGGCCACGCCATGGCTCTGGTGAATGGCTCGCATGACGTCGGCGGTCTCGCTTGCGGCGACCCGCTGAAGGATACGGTCCGCCATCTCGATGAGCGTCACCTCAAGCCCCAGATGACGCGCGACTGCCGCTGCCTCGAGGCCGATATAGCCGCCCCCTATTATAAGGAGTCGGCGGCCCGGACGCATCTCGCCGGCCAGGAGGTCGGCATCCCGCTTGTCCCGCACGGTGTATACGCCGCCGAGTTCGCCGCCGATGCTGGCCGGCAGGGTACGCGGCGTGGAGCCGGTTGCAAGGGCCAGCGTCTCGTATTCCAGCAGCGCGCCGTCCTGCATACGGACCGTTTTGTTGCTCCGGTCGATCTCCTCGACAAAGGTGGAAAGCAGCAGCTCCACGTCGTTGTCCGGATACCAGCTGGCCGGGCGGAAGGTCAGCCGTTCAAACTCCATCTCACCGAGCAGGTATTTCTTGGAAAGCGGCGGGCGCTGGTAGGGAACGACCTCCTCGGCGCCAATCATCGTGATGGGGCGCGCGTCCTTCAACGCCCGGAGCTTGGCCGCGAGCGCGAAACCCGCCTGCCCTGCACCGACAATCACCAACCTGCCCGTCACCTTGTCCACCCCTCCCAGCTCTTGAACTGTCGAGATAACACCATCGATCCGTCTGCAGGGGTATCGT
>JAEYTV010000112.1 GCA_023433855.1 Pseudomonadota bacterium
GGCTATCTGTTCCCACTCATTCGAAAGATCCCTCCCATGGACCTGTTTCTGGAAGACGACGCCGACCCGAACACCCTGTCGTTCGTCGCGGAGCTGAACGAAGCTTCGGACCGGAAACTGAAGACGCCGGAGTTCGAGCAGGATCGGGATCGCATCAAGTCGATGATCGAGCGGGAGGATCGCCTGATCGTGCCGTCGCGTCGCGGCCCCTGGCTGTTCGATTACCACCGCACGAAGGATAACCCGCTCGGTATTTGGCGCCGCCTGCCAGCCGACCGGGAGCCACGGCCGGATGCACCTTGGGAAACGGTACTCGATCTCGATGCCTACTGCCAAGCTGAAGGCAAGCGCTGGATCTATTCCGGCGCCATCACCTGCCCCTTCGAGCCCACTCGCGTGCTGCTTGTCCTCTCCGATGGCGGATCGGACCTGTTGCGGTTAGCGGAATTCGACACGGACAAGAAGGCCTTCGTCGAAGGCGGGTTTGACACGCCGGTTGCCCGTTCCTATGCAAGTTGGCTCAGCCGTGATGAAATCGCGTATTTCGGCTCGATCGACGCGGATTCTGCCACCCGCTCCGGCTGGCCGCGGGTCGGCCGCCGCCTCAAGCGCGGACAAAGACCAGAAGAGGCGGAGATCTATTTCGCCGCGGGCAAGGACGACGTCCATGGTTACGCCTTCTCCATCAGCCCCTTGTTCTGGGGCGGCAAGGAGAGCGACCGCCCGATAGAGGTCTTCTCGGTCGGCCACGAAATCGGCAAGACGAGCGTCCATCTGCGCGGCGCCAATGGAGAGATCCATCGCCTCGATCTGCCGGTGGAGATCGACTACTCGATCAACCACAGCCATATCCTGTGGCGGGCAAAGACGGGAGAACGCTTCCCGGTCGGCAGCCTGATCCTCCAGCCAATCGCGCCATTCGCCGATGAACAGCAGGGCGAAGCGCAAATCCTGTTTTCCCCGAAGGGCGGCCAATCGATCGCGCAGTTCTCACTCTTGAAGACTTGGGCGATCTTTATCGTCAGCGACCGCATGGTGCCGCAGGTCTTCCTGCTCGACCTGACGAAGCCCGGCGCAGAACCGCAGCAACTTTCGCTGCCGCCGGAACTACAGACTGTGGGCTTTCGCCCGGTCGACGCCGACCTGACGCTTGGCGAGGAAGTGCTGACGGTGAGCGGCCATGGCTTCCTCCTGCCCGAGAGCACCTATCGCCTGGACCTGCGCAACCGGGACAGGAAACCCGAACTCGTCCACACAGGTACGGCGCCGGCCTATTTCGACCCCGAGGGCATGACGTCGGAGCTCCTGGAGGCAACATCCGAAGATGGCACGAAGGTGCCCTATCACATTGTTCTCCCAAAGCAGTGGACGAAGGGAGAGCTGCCGGTCCTCATGTACGGCTATGGCGGCTTTGCCGCGCCGCTCTCGCCTTACTACTCGGGCAACAACGGCCTGTGGCTCCAGCATGGCGGCGCCTATGTGCAGGCCTATATCCGCGGTGGCGGCGAACTCGGGCCGGACTGGCACCAGGTCGCCAAAGGCCAGGGCCGCCACAAGGCATTCGAGGATTTCGTCGCCGTTGCCCGCGATCTCGTAAAGCGTGGCTACACGAAACCCTCGCGCATCGCCTGCACCGGCGGCAGCAATGGCGGCCTGCTCGCTGCCGTCATGCTGACGCGCTACCCGCAAGATTTCGGCGCCGTCTGGACCCGCGTACCGGTGATCGACATGTCACGGTTCCACGTCTTTCCGGCCGGCCGCGCCTGGACGGATGAATACGGCGATCCGGATGCCCCCGCGGATCTCGCCTATATGCTGGGCTACTCGCCGCTCCATCAGGTAAAGCCAGCGAGCGAGGTCACCTATCCGCCGGTCTACATCGAAAGCTCCAGCAATGACGATCGGGTCCACCCGTCGCATGCGAGGCGTTTCGCCAAACGACTGATCGACCAGGGTCATGAGGCACTGTTCCACGAGTTCGACTCGGGCGGGCATGGTGGCGCCGGCGATTCAGGGGAACAGGCCGCCCGCGCGGCCATGGGTTACAGCTTCCTGCGCCAGACAATCATGGCTGGTTGAGGCTGCCGAAGCACAGAGACCTGCCTGTGAGACAGACAGGCAGCGTTTGGGATTGGCACGCCCGGTGTCTCAAGCTTTTTTCACCCATCTGCCCTCCTCCGACTGCTGCCAGTAGGTGAGCGTATGCCCCTCGCCCTTCAACCTCTTCCATTGAGTGCGGGCATTCTCCAGTTGAACGGGATCGTAACCGTCGAACATGAACACGATCCGTTCGTATGCGGCCGCTGCCGGCGGCTCGGCACCATCGACAACGAAACGCACGCTCGCGCTGTTGTCGTTGCCGGCCCCGGCCGTCAGCAGCACGGGCTGGGCGTCGGCCATCGGCCCCGCGTCGGTGCCGTGCGGGAGGAAACTGTCCTCCCGAAACGTCCAGAGATGCACGTCGAGAAGATCCCGCCGCGCTTCTGTGCTTGTCTGCACAACCACCTTCCACCCACGCTCGACGCTCTTTTCCAGCAAGGAAGGCAGTGCGTCTTCAAGCTTTGATTCCGTCAGATGGTAGAAAAGAACCTCGGTCATCAGCCTTCGTAATGCGCGCGCACCAGTTCGTCCAGCAGCCGCACACCATAACCGGAACCCCACGAGTGATTGATCTCGGTAGCGGGAGAGTTCATCGCGGTGCCGGCGATGTCGAGGTGCGCCCAGGGCGTTTCTCCGACAAATCGCTTCAGGAATTGCGCCGCGGTGATCGAACCCGCATTACGTCCGCCGGTATTTTTCATGTCGGCAAATTTGGAATCGATCAGCTTGTCGTATTCCTTACCGAGGGGCATTCTCCACAGGCGTTCACCTGTAGCCTCGCCGGCGGCTGTCAAGTGGCCCGCCAGCCTGTCCTCGTTGGCGAACAACCCGGCATGCTGGTTGCCGAGCGCGACCATGATCGCACCGGTCAATGTCGCCAGATCGATCATGAAGCGGGGCTTGAACCGATTGTTGCAATACCATAGCGCATCGGCAAGCACGAGGCGGCCTTCCGCATCGGTGTTGATGATCTCGATCGTCTGACCGGACATCGAGGTGACGATGTCGCCAGGCCGCTGGGCATTACCGTCCGGCATGTTCTCCACCAGGCCGAGTATCCCAACGGCGTTGACCCTGGCCTTGCGGGCGGCCAGCGTATGCATCAGGCCGATGACCGCTGCCGCGCCTCCCATATCCCCCTTCATGTCTTCCATGCCGGCGCCGGGTTTGATTGAAATGCCGCCCGTGTCGAACACGACACCCTTTCCGACAAACGCAATTGGCACCTCTTTCGCCTTGCCGCCCTTCCACTGGATGATCGCGAGGCGCGGTGGCCTGGCGGAACCCTGCGCCACCCCGAGCAGCGCGCCCATGCCGAGCTTTCTCATCTCCTTCTCGGTCAGGATCTCGACCTCGGCGCCAAGCTTTCCCAGGTCTTTTGCCCTGTCGGCAAATTCCACCGGCCCAAGCGCGTTCGGCGGCAGGTTGACCAGGTCGCGGGCGAGGATAACACCGCCTGCAACGGCCTCCGATTCGGCGAACGCCTTCTCGGCTGCGCCCGCATCGGCAGTGACGATCGTCACCTTGACGGTTCTGGACTCCTTGTCCTTGTCGTCGTCATCATTCCTGCGCGTCTTGTAGGTGTCGAACGTATAGCTGCGCAAAAGCATTCCGAGAGCGAATCTGGCAGCCTGCGCGCCGCCGATATCCAGACCTGGCGCGTCGAGGAATACCGTCATGGTGGTCGCCGACTTGGCACTCGCGGCCGCGACGCCGCCGGCTCTCAGCCAGTCATAGTCCGTCAAGGCGTCCGGCTTTCCGAGCCCGAGCACGACCAGCCGGTCGGCCGCCGAACCCTCCGGCGCAATCAGATCCAGGGTGGTGAGCGCCTTTCCGGAGAACTTGGCGATCCTCGCTGCCCGGGCTACGACACCTGCCGGATCGGCGTCTGGCAGCCCTGCCGCAGGCGCGTCGCCCGCAAGTTTGAGCAGGAGGACGAGCCCTCCATCGGCCTTTGCGGATTTTGCGAAGGAGATATCGAGTTTGGTGGGCATTGGAACTCCAAGAGGCTTTCGTGACGAAAGGATCAATCATCGCGGTTTCGGCGACGAACGCAAGGTCGCGTCGAGCAACTCTGCCGCTTGCCGCAATGAGAGAGTGCCTGAATGAAGAGGAAGCGGGTGAAGGTGCACCCCTTCAAATTGGTCGGCAATTTAAGTAGTGTCTGGCCGCCAATCAACCGGAGCGCGTCACATGTCATCTCCGACCAACGGTATCCTCCGAAGGTGCCCTGCCTGCCGGTCTGTGGATCTTCGTGACAGCAGGCCGTCCTGAAATGTCACAGCACCTTGGAAAACCGACTTCTGCACGATTTTTTGTGCCGGCTTGCGGTCGCAAACAACGAAGCGATCACTTAGATAGTCGCGACCGTCATCGTCCGATGACAGGCTGCAAGATGTCCAGGTCGGAATGAAGCTTCTCGAACGCTACATATTGCGCCGGAGTTTCCAGATGTTCCTGGTGACGCTCGTTCCCGTGCTCACCATCATCTGGACCATCCAGGTGCTGGGACGCATCAATCTGGTCACCGACACGGGCCAGTCGATGAGCTCGTTCGCCACCCTTGCGACCTTTATCCTGCCCACGATCATCCCCGTCGTCCTGCCTTTCGCCCTGGTGATCGGCATCACGCAGACGCTGACGGCGATGAATAACGATTCCGAACTGCCCGTCATCGATGCCGCAGGCGCAAGGCGCAGCATCATATACCGGCCAGTCCTGATGCTCGCCGCGGGGCTCAGCCTCTTCTCCTTCCTGGTGACCAATTTCGTCGAGCCGCCCTCCCGCGTCGCCGCTCGCCAGATGGTCGCCGCCGCCTATGCCGATCTGCTCTCATCGGTCATCGAGGAAAAAACCTTCCGCAGCATCGAGGACGGCCTGTTTGTCCAGATCTCGGAACGGCATTCCGGCCGGGTGCTGAAGGGGCTGTTCGTTGTTGACTCCCGGGACCCGAATTTCGACCTCATCTACTACTGTCTCTATACACATCTCCGAGCCCACGACCCAAGGCAAGATATCGGATGCCGTCA
>JAEYTV010000159.1 GCA_023433855.1 Pseudomonadota bacterium
GCATACCTCTCACTTGTCTACGCATGAACCCCAAGGATCGATAAGTGCTAAATTTGAAGTCTATTAGAAAGAAGACGATCCCAAGGCTGTTCCTTCGTCATCCATTGTTATTGAGCATGTTTCGTCGAATGATCGCGCCGGGAAAGCGTATCGCTGTCTTCGGAGGACATGGAGGTAGCGGTTTCGACGACAACAGTCGTGCAATGGCCCTGCATCTGGCGAGGGATCCCGGCTACAAGGTCTATTGGGTGGCCGTCACCCAAGGAGCACTAGATGCAGCTAAAGAAGCAGGATTGAGGCCGCTACGTCGTGAGACATATCTCTCCGACGCGATTGTTGCAGCGGCGCATGAGGTCTACTATTCCCATGCGATGAGCGACCTAACGACATGCGGCTACGCAGCGTATCCTTGGCGAAAGGTGATCTACCTCGGTCATGGAGTATGGGGGTTCAAGCGGATAGAGAGGCGGAGCGGGTCAGAGCCGCCGAAATGTTTCGACTTCAGCATTTGTGTTTCTGATGCCGAGCGTTCGTTGAAGGCCGAGGTCCTCGGCGTGGATATCGAGAGAATCTTGCCCGTAGGCATCCCAAAACACGATGCGATGCAAAATGTTACGGCCGAACCCGTTCCGGGCAGAAGGACCGTTCTATACGCTCCCACCTGGCGGGATTGGCTTCAACATAAGCCGTCTGACATCGCGATGGCGAAGCACTTCGGAGCCTTGGAAAGGCTCGTTCTACAAATGCCTAAAACCGATAGCGAAGGGAACGAAATTGAACTGATTTATGCGGTGCATAAGAATATCAGATCTCTTTCCAAGCGCGCTACCGAGATATGTGAGCAGCATGGTGTTCAATGTATTCAGACGGGAGACGTCGACGTCAATGACTTGCTCCGCAACGTTGATTACCTGATTTCGGATTATTCTGCCATGTTTTGGGATTTTATAGTGCAAGGCAAGCCAGCAGTACGATTTGTTTTCGACCGCGAAATTTACTCCGTTCTGACTGGCAGTTACCCTTTGATCGAGGCCAGAGCTGGCGATCTTGCATTTAGCGACGTTGAACAAGTATGGGCCCAATTGTTCAACCCTGAGACCCGGGCGAAGGTTGAGCGGATAGCTCAAACAGTTATGCCGTTCTCGGACGGTCGGTCTTGCGAGAAATTGGCTTTGGCCATCCACACGTCATCGCTCGAGTGAGCGCTATTCCGGCTTTTGGGCTCGGAATATGATGTGCCCAGCGTAGCGCAGTTTCTGGAAATTCTTAAATCTGTGGCCCCGCGATTCGTATTGTTTGGAGATCGCCGCATTTCCCGGTGACTCTTCCTTGAAGTAACGGTTGAATGGGCTTCTGTCCTCAGCCATGCTCCGCTGTATGAGAGTGATGGAGTCGATCCCGGGCCGCATTTCGACGAGCTTTAAACCGGCGCTCTTGAGTAGCTCGGCAAAGCCGAAAAATGAGTAATTGAAAACACTGTATGAGTGATAAGGCTCGAGCTGCGACGTCGACCCGATCATTGTTCCCCCCGGCTTCAACGTTCGATGGGCCTCAGCTAGAACTTTTTCTGGATAGCGAACGTGCTCAAAAACCTGGTGGGTATAGATCAGATCGAAGCTTTCGTCGGCGAAGGGAAAGTTGACACCGTTGTATGTTACAAAACTGGCATCGGTCCGGGTTCGTTCTAGAACTTCCGGCGACAATTCGATGTCCATGCCTATCCACTCGGCATCCGGCTTATGCTTTTTGAAGAAGTCATAGCTGTTGCCGGTGCCGCATCCGAGATCAAGTACGCGAAGCGACTTCTTTTTGGACTTGGAGAGCCAACTCGCCGTCATAGCCTTCGAATGGCTTTGATTCGAATGATCTGTGGGAAGCACGGGGGACAGGTAGTCGTAAATTTTAGGCAGCATGAATCTCTCCGCTAGGCAGAGATTCGTATTATCTTGAAACGCTAGAGCATTCAATCATTTAGTCGATGCAGAAGATATCCCTGTTGATCCAGATCCGCGAGCATGTGCTCTCGCGCTTCCATAACCCCGAAGACTTTCCACTCTTCCTCACGCAAGCCGTGAGGGAACGGAGAGCCGGTTGGAATCACTAGCAATGCTTCACCATCACTCGCCGAGGACCTGATATAGATATGGACCAAGCGTGAGGGTTCACAAGCCATGTTTTATTATGGCATGACAGTGTGGCATTCATATGTCGGATTCGGCGAACTCAGGTATGTAGCATAGTGGCAGAATATGTCAGCGAAGATGCCAAATCTCCATTCAGCCCGGTAGACGCGTCCTTCTCCGGCGTTAAGTGGACCCCGGATAAGCGTGTCATCGCCGATCTGATGGCGAGGGACGGATCGTCAAAAGTCCGGGTGACATTTGAGGGAGTAGTCGTCTGGCGCATGCTCGACGGCTTAGGAATTGCTAACGAAGACGGATGGGAAAATCGGGGAGTGACGGCAACATCTCTCATCTATATGGTGAAGGGAGCGCACTTCTGGTCGATGCACCACAGCGACCTCGGGAATTTTCCCGATGCGAATCACTACCGCATCATGACTCCTGAAGCAGCGGTGGACGTTATCGCGACCGTACGGCCTCGCACCCGGACCGTGCAAATAGCTTCATCTAACGCGTGAGATGACATTGCGCCGATGGAACGTTGCGCGTCTCGGTTCACTCGGCATCGGGACGCAAGCTTAATCTGTTCAAAGTCCGCGCTTGCGGCGCCGTTTCCGCTTCCGTGGAAACGGGTGCCGTGAGGCTTTCCCTCTTGACCTTCTTATGGCACCAGTCACGAAACCTGAGGAGGTTGCCGGGCGACCACCTTGCGCAGTTCCATGTCTGCGAGCATTTCCTGCGCGTACCCGATCGCCCGTTGCCGCGAGCCGGCGATGTGATGGCCGATGCCGGCAAGGACATCCTGGTTGTGCTTTTCATAGAGCAGCCAAACGCCGCTGATGCATCGAGCAGGCTCCGGTGCCGATCATGGCGGCAACAATTGCGGCCGACTTGGTAAAGGCGCCTGAGCGCCGCAAATCGGCAGTCCAACTCTGCAATATCCAGCGCCCCGCCTCCTCGACTGGGCGATAGGTGAAGCCTGACCCGTGAGCGACCTGGATCGCCGCGCATATTGATCGTAAGGGGAGTTAGCCCAGTCTCACGAGACGTGAGGACGCGCTGAGCTTTTCACTCCCGGCGTGGATCGCCTCGGGGCGATCGAGCACTTCCTTGAGATCGGACGTCTTGAGGGACTGGTTGACATGGGTTCGTTCTCGATGCCGGCGAGCTCGATCGGCACGCGACGGTAATAGTAGAAAGACCCCGTCCTTTCGGGGCCGAACCACGTATTTCGCAAAGTCGCGCGTTGCCATTGAACGTCCTGCTCAAAGCACCCGACGGGACGAGCTGTAATCAGAATGTGCTGAGTTCCCCAGGAAGGTCCGCTGGTGACCGGGTCCCATTTGCGGACGTTTGGATCATCGTACTAGGAGTTCGAAACAAAAAGGCCAGGGACTTTGCCGCTGACCTTGAATTTGGCTCCCCGGGCCGGATTCGAACCAGCGACCGATCGATTAACAGTCGATTGCTCTACCACTGAGCTACCGGGGACCAACCGCCCGGGGGCGGTGTGTGCGGGGGTAATACAAATGCTTTTCCGTTTTGCCAAGCGCTTTTTGTAAAAAAAACAAACTTGCTTGTTTTATCCTCCGAAGGTCCCCATCTGCCGGAGCCTGGAGCCTTTCGATCAGGAGACTGACCTCCGGTGTCACAGCCGCGCAAGCCGAAAAAGTTTGGAATCGAGCCTCAAACGGGGAAGCTTGCCCTCGGCAGTTGGCGCATTCCCATGCCGCGCTCGAGGGCCGGCCGGGTCAGCATCGGCGTTATCCTGGTCGCTGGCGGGACACTGGGGTTCCTGCCGGTCCTGGGGTTCTGGATGCTGCCGCTTGGCCTTCTGGTGCTGTCCCACGACTTTCCCTTGGTCCGCCGCAAGCGCCGCCGCCTGTCGATCTGGTGGGCAAGGCGGCAGGGCCGGAAGGCGCGCAGGGAATAAAGCAACGGTCCGCCGATATTGCCTCAGGCGAGCAGCGAAGCGATGCCCTGTCCAGCGCTGAGTGCTGCGTATGCAAGTGCGCCGAAGTAGACGACTGTCACGACGTTGAAGAGATAACCACCCATTACGACAAGCCCGTCCCGCTGCATCATGCCTGTGGAGAGAAACAGGATGGCCACCGCCGGCAGCGTATTGGAAAAGGGGATGAGGCCGAGCGGAAACATCAGAAGGACGCCCGCGAAGGTGATGGCCATCCCGTTGATCCGATTGACCAGAGCCCCTGTCGTCAACGCCGACAGCCGCGGTTTGAGGAAGCGGTCGAGCCGCGAGACCACGTTCACACCCTTTTCCAGGGCCGGAACAAGCTTCGTGGTATCGAGTTGCCGGTCGAGGATCTTCCTGGGGAGCCACGGCATCCGGTTCGCCGTAATGGCAAGGCTGATGAGAATGATGGCGGCGCCGAACACGGTGCTGACGCCTGGAATGGAAACCGGGATGAGAAAGGGGAGGGAGGCAACGGCACAGATGAGCAGCAGCCCTTGTTCACCGACCGCATCCATCAGTTCCCGCAGGGTGATCGATTGACCTTTGATCCCGTGAACGAGCGCCCGAAGCGTATCGCTCAGCGAACTGGAAGTGTCCCGCAATCCGATCTTTGCGTCCAAGTTCTTGCTCTCCGCGGCTTCCCTTTGAAGTGCTGCATAGCAGCAATCAGGCGGCGAGCAAAGGATGTCCGGCTACGACTCGCCTCGTGCCGGTGGGATGGATGCGCGAAACCTATCGCCGTTGAGCCCAGCAATCATAGGCTCCGCAGGCAAGCACGATGACAAGAACCGCCATCACCACGGGGTTGAGAGCAGTCACATATTCGAGATATTCCAAGACCGGCCTCCTCCTGCCGCTGGCGCCACCCGGTTTCTCCCACCACCACGTGACATGTGATTTATAACATGTTTCTTCTTGGCCGGCTACATTAGCCCCGACGCAAGCAAGCTCGTCCAGAATTGCTCGAATCACGAAAAAGTCCCGCGGGATTGGAGATGAGGGCAAGAT
>JAEYTV010000168.1 GCA_023433855.1 Pseudomonadota bacterium
GAAACGGATGCTCGAAAGCTGAACTGCTCATGCCGATCCTTTGCTTCGATCAGATATCGAAGAAGATGGTTTCCTTCTCACCCTGAAGATGGATGTCGAAGGTTACCGTGTCACCCTCTCTTTTGCCGATGAGGGTCGGTACGCGAACCCGGTGTTCGATGCGCGACAAGATGGGATCCTCGGCATTCGCCTGCTCCTCATCGGAGAAGTACATCCGGGTATTGAGGCCCAAATTGATCCCGCGGGCAACAATCCAGAAACTGACATGCGGGGCCATCAGACGCCCGTCCCGGAACGGAACGCGTCCCGGCTTCACGGTCTCGAACACGAATTCGCCGGTCGACATGTCGCCCGGGCAGCGCGCCCAGCCCAGGAAGTTCGGATCGGCCGTCCCACGCGTTTCGGAGGGGCTGTTGTATAAGCCGTCGGCGTCGGCCTGCCAGATCTCTATGAGGGCATCCTTGAGCGGCGTCATGGCGCCGTCGTATACGAACCCGCGGATGGTAATGCGCTCCCCCCGGGTCTGGTCGTTGACCATCGGCCCGGAGCCCAGATCCTTGTCGTAGACGCCGGTGATGCCGGAGAAGTTCGGCGTGCATCCGATATGGACATAGGGGCCGGCCGTCTGGGAGGCTGATTCTTTCAGGTAGGTTAGCGGCTGGACCATATCAGTTGCCTTCCTTGCGGTTCTCAAACATCGTCGAACGACGGCCCCGCAAGACGATATCGAACTTGTAGGCGCGCATGTCATGGGGGATCGTCGCATTCATGTCGAGCGCGGCGATCAGACCCTTGATGGCGTTTTCGTCCGGAATCGTCTTCACGATCGGACAAATCCAGATCATCGGGTCGCCCTCGAAATACATCTGGGTGATCAGACGCTGTGCAAATCCGTGGCCGAAGACGGAAAAATGGATATGCGCAGGGCGCCAGTCGTTGACGCCGTTCGGCCATGGATACGGGCCCGGCTTGATGGTGCGGAAGAAATAGTTGCCTTCCTCGTCGGTGATCGTCCGTCCGCATCCCCCGAAATTGGGATCGAGGGGCGCCAGGTAAGTCTCCTTCTTGTGCCGATAACGGCCGCCCGCATTGGCCTGCCAGAACTCGACCAGCGCTCCGGGAACGCCCCTGCCCCGTTCGTCAAGCACCCGCCCGTAGACGAAGATGCGCTCGCCGATCGCCATCTCGCCAGGCTTGGCGAAGTTGACGATCAGGTCATTGTCGAACTCGCCGAGGATATTGTGGCCGAAAACGGGGCCTGTGATCTCGCTCTTTGTGCCTTCCAGAGAGATCAGGGCGCGTTGCGGCGACCGCAGGATCGACGTCTTGTATCCGGGCGTGTAGGCGGGCGGATGCCACGACCTGTCACGGGGGAAAAAAGGTGTCGTTTCAGGCGGCATGTTCTTCATTGTTTCTCCTCCGCGTTCTTTTCCGCGTCCATTTCAGCATAGGTGGCCTTGGCGACCTTGAAAGCATGATTACCTGCCGGGACACCGGCGTAGATTGCCACATGCATCAGCGCCTCGCAGATGTCGTCCTTTGTCGCACCTGTATTGGCCGTGGCGCGTATGTGCATGGCAACTTCCTCGTGGTGGCCGAGGGCGGCGAGGAGCGCGATCGTCACCATCGAGCGCTCGCGCTTCGTCCAGTGCGGCCGCGACCAGACGGTGCCCCAGGCACTTTCGGTGATCAGCTCCTGGAAAGGCTGATCGAAGGGCGTCTGACCGGCCTGTGCGCGATCAACATGCGCGTCTCCGAGGACGGCGCGACGCACCTTCATTCCCTGCTTGAACCGCTCCGTTGGCGTGGGCGAGTCGGCCATGATCAATCCTCGTTCAGTTGGTCGATGAAATTCCGGATCAAGGCGGCATGCGCGGCAGGCGCCTCGATGCAGGGCAGATGCGCCGCGTCATCGATGATCTCGAAGCGAGCGCCGGGAATAAGGTCGGCCATGGATCTCACAAGGTCGGGCGGGGTCGATCCGTCCTCGCTACCGGCAATGCAGAGCACCGGCACGCGGATGTTCCTGGCCACTTCGGTCAGATCCGCATCCCGGATCGCCGCGCAGGTGCCGCTGTAGCCGGAGGCCGGCTGGCGCACCAGCATGTTGCAATATCCCTCGTAGGCCGGGTTCTCCGCCCTGCGGAACGCGGCCGTGAACCAGCGCTCCATGATGGCGTCGAGGATGCTGCCGATCCCGTTCTCCTCCACCGCCTTGATCCGCGTCGACCACGTCTCTGCTGTCCCGATCTTGTGTGCGGTGTTGGACAGGACGAGGCCCCTGACGAGATCGGGACGGCTCGACGAAAGGCTCTGGGCGATCAGCCCCCCGACCGACAGTCCGCAGATGATTACCCTTGAGAGCCCCAGATGGTCCAGGAGGCCGGCCAGATCGGCAGCGTGATCGTCGATCGCATAGGGCGGCGAGCCGAGACCCGACAGGCCATGCCCGCGCTTGTCGTAGGTGACGACGGTATAATCGCCGGCCAGCTTGGCAACGACGTGATCCCAGATCCTGCTGTCCGTGCCCAGTGAGTTGATGAGCACCAGGACCGGCTTCCGCTCACTGGCCTGGCGGATGCTGTAATGAATAACGACGCCGTTGATGTATACAAACTGCATCCGACCCTCCTTCAGGCTTCATAAATTGCACTGGTATTCGGTTAAGTAAAATGATATTTTTGCCGCCAATCTTAACCCATGAGTTATTTGATCTTGATCAACTCTAAAGTCAAATTTCGTCATCTGCATACATTCGTCGAAGTTGCTCGCCAGAAGAGCGTGGCGAAGGCGGCCGATGCGCTCAACATCAGCCAACCTGCCGTCACCAAAACCCTCCGTGAGCTGGAGGAGGCTCTCGGTGTGTCGGTCTTCGAACGCGAAGGTCGCGGCATCCGCATCACCCGTTATGGCGAGGTTTTCCTGCGGCATGCGGGGGCCTCCCTCACCGCTCTCAGACAGGGGATCGATTCGGTGTCGCAGGAACTCTTCGATGCGGCGCCACCGGTGCGGATCGGAGCGTTGCCAACCGTTTCCACACGCATCATGCCACGCGCGATGACCTTGTTTCTATCGGAAAAGACGGGCAGCCGCGTCAAGATCGTAACAGGGGACAATGCCGTTCTGATGGAGCAATTGCGGATGTCGGATCTCGATCTCGTCGTCGGCCGCCTGGCGCCGCCGGACCAGATGACAGGCCTGTCGTTCGAGCATCTCTATTCCGAGCAGATCCTTTTCGTCGTGCGTCCTGGTCATCCACTGCTTGGGGCCTCCCGGTCGGTTTTCGACGGCCTGGCCGATTATCCGGTGCTCATGCCGACACGGGGATCCATCATCCGCCCGGTCGTGGAGCAGTTCCTGATCGCCAACGGGGTTCCGAGCTTGCCCGTCCAGGTGGAAACGATTTCGGATGCCTTTGGCCGTGCCTTTGTGCGATCGAGCGACGCGATCTGGATCATTTCCGCAGGAGTGGTCGCATCTGATATCTCCGACCGCACGCTCAATTGCTTGCCGATCGACACCGTCGAGACCCGCGGAC
>JAEYTV010000180.1 GCA_023433855.1 Pseudomonadota bacterium
ACGCCCGGCACGCCACCGAGAAGAATCCCGCGGCCCCCATTCGGTTTCTGGAGCGCGGTTGCACCTGCTTGGATTGCAAGCCGACCGGCCACTTCCGACATCGGTGCCAGCAGCGGCAGGCCTCCCCGATCGTCGGTCACCGTTTCATAGGCGACGGCCGTGACGCCAGAATTGAGCAATCCCTTCGTCTGTTCCGGATCGGGTGCCAGGTGGAGGTAGGTGTAGAGGATCTGGCCCTCGCGCAGCTGGACCCATTCGGCCGGCTGCGGCTCCTTGACCTTGACGATCATGTCGCATTTTTCGAAAATGTCTTTTGCCGTCGCAGCGATCTTCGCGCCGGCGGCCATGTAGGCTGAATCATCCGCCCCAATGGCGGCGCCCGCCTTGGTCTCGATCAGGACCTCATGGCCATGGGCCACGTATTCCCGCACCGCCGCGGGCGTCAGGCCCACCCGGTATTCATGGTTTTTGATTTCCTTCGGGCACCCGACACGCATGCAGCGTTCCTCTCACTTTGCGGTATTCACCGGTTGACGTTCCCAGAGACGAGGAAAACAGAGAACCCGCGCAATGTCCTTGCAAAGGCGATTGCCAAGGTCACGCCTTTGGGGGATTGTTGCGCGTATCTGCCAGGAAATCGAAGAATACTTGCATGAACAGCTTCGACGCCATCGATCGTGCGATCATGAAGAACCTGCAGGAGGAGGGCAGGATCTCCAACGCCGAACTCGCCCAACGGGTGGGACTATCGCCGTCTGCCTGCTCCCGTCGGATCGATATCCTGGAAAAGTCCGGAGCCATCAGCGGTTACCACGCGCGTCTTTCGCACAAGGCGTTCGATTACAAGATGATGGTCATTGTCCATATCTCGCTGTCCGGCCAGTTCGCCAAGACGTTGGGCGAGTTCGAGGCTGCGGTCAAACTCTGTCCCAACGTGCTCGTCTGCTATCTGATGTCCGGCGAATACGACTACATTCTCCGGGTGGCCGCAAAAGACCTCGAAGACTATCAACGCATCCACAGGGACTGGCTGTCTGCGCTCCCGCACGTCGTCAAGATCAACTCCAGTTTCGCGCTCCGTGAGATCATCGATCGGCCGAATGTGGGTCTTTGACGACATAGCTTTGTTTTTAGGTATCGCGATAAGCGGGCCTCAATCTCTCAGCGGTATGACTCCGGAAAGAGAGCGACTGGAGGCAGGTATGCTGAGCAAGGCTGCAGGATTGAAGGCGCGACGAGGAGAACGCCAGAAGACGCGGATCTTCGGCACGGTGTCCTACGTCAACGAGCGGGCTGTCGGACGGGTTGTCGACCTTTCAGAGAGCGGCATGGCACTGGATCTCAGCGGCCCCTTCCATGCTGCGAATGGAAGCAAGGTCTCCGTTGCAAGCGAGGAGTTCGGCGTGCTGGAAGGTACCGTCCGCTGGCGCAGAGCCGGTCGGCTGGGGGTCATGTTCGAACCCAACTCCAAGGCTTCGGCGCAGGTGGCCTCGTATTTCCGGTTTTTCCATCGGCATCTGAAGACAACGCCTGCGCGCTAGAGACTTGTCTCGATCTCGGCACCCGGCGGAGAGCGTCTGTTCTGCAACGCGATAGACGACACCCTGCTATTTTTACTGATGCAAGGCTGTGAAATTCACCCTAGTCTGTGGTTGGCAAACGACCAGAGGGAGATGTCAATGTCGCTTCAAGCGGGCCTTCAACCCATGACCCGTCGCTCGCTTTTAGGGGGGATCGCCGCTTCCTCGGCGCTCGTCATGCTGCATCCGTTCGCTGCCCGCGCTGCGGCCAATCAGGCGCACCTTCGGATCATGGAAACGACCGACATCCACGTCCACGTCTTTCCATACGACTACTATGCAGACAAGCCTAACGACACGATGGGTCTTGCCCGCACGGCATCGATCATCGACGCGATCCGCGCCGAGGCGGGCAACTCCATGCTCATCGACAATGGCGATTTCCTCCAGGGTAATCCGCTCGGCGACTACATCGCCTATGAGCGGGGCATGAAGGAAGGCGATGTCCACCCGGTCATAAAGGCCATGAACGTCCTTGGATACGATGCCGGCACGCTCGGCAATCACGAGTTCAACTACGGGCTCGACTTCATGTTCAAGGTGATCGGCGGCGCCGGCTTCCCCTATGTTTGTGCGAATCTTACCAAGGGGATGCTGGCATCTGATCCCAAACAGGACGAACTGTTCCTGAAGCCTTATGTGATCGTCGAGAAGCAGATCCGCGACGGTTCGGGCGCGACAAGCCCCGTCAAGGTCGGTTTCATCGGCTTCGTGCCGCCGCAGATCATGACATGGGATGCCAAGAACCTCGAAGGCAAGGCGCAGACGCGCGACATCGTCGACGCGGCCAAGGCATGGGTGCCCGTCATGAAGGAGGAAGGCGCCGATATCGTCATCGCCCTTTCCCACTCCGGCATCGACGGCAGCGGACAGAGCGAGCGGATGGAGAACGCTTCCCTCTATCTGGCCGGCGTACACGGCATCGATGCGGTGTTCACCGGCCACCAGCACCTTGTTTTCCCGGGACCGAAGGACTTCGAGGGCATCGCCGGCGCGGACAGCAAGAAGGGCACGCTGATGGGCAAGCCCGCTGTCATGGGCGGGTTCTGGGGCTCCCATATGGGTCTCATCGACCTCTTGCTGGAGAAGGACGGCACAAGTTGGAAGATCGTCGATTGGACCTCGGAAGCCCGGCCGATCTACCATCGCGACGACAGCCGCAAGGTTGTCGCCGACGTGAAGGACAAGCCCGAGGTGACGGCGGCGGTCAAGGAGGACCACGAAGCCACCCTCGCCTATGTCCGTCGCCCGGTCGGCAAGACCTCGGCGCCGCTCCATTCGTATTTCGCACTGGTTGCCGACGATCCCTCCATCCAGATCGTATCGAATGCCCAGACCTGGTATATCAAGGACATGCTGAAGGACGGACAGTACAAGGATCTTCCGGTACTGTCGGCAGCAGCGCCCTTCAAGGCGGGCGGTCGCGGCGGCGCCGACTATTTCACCGATGTGCCGACGGGTGACATCGCCATCAAGAACGTCGCCGATCTCTACCTTTATCCGAACACGGTGCAGGCGGTGCTGATAACGGGCGAACAGGTCAAGAACTGGCTTGAGATGTCGGCGGGCATGTTCAACCAGCTGCAGGCGGGCGCTAAGGATGCACCGCTCTTCAACGATGGCTTCCCGTCGTACAATTACGACGTGATCGACGGCGTCACCTATCAGATAGACCTGTCGCAGCCGGCCCGGTTCGACAAGGACGGCAAGCTCGCCAATCCCGACGCCCACCGCATCGTCAACCTGCAGTACGAAGGCAAGCCTATCGACCCTCAGCAGAAGTTCGTGGTTGCCACCAACAACTATCGCGCCGGCGGCGGAGGCAAGTTCCCGGAGATCGCAGGTGACAAGGTGATCTTCGTTGCGCCCGATACCAACCGTGACGTGATCGTCCGCTATATCGTCGAACAAGGCACGATCAACCCCTCGGCCGATGCCAACTGGTCGTTCAAACCGCTGCCCGGCACGACCGCGGTGTTCGAGACCGGGCCGAAAGCCCGCAATTTCGCGGGTGAGATCAAGGGCGTCAAGCTCGAGGACGCCGGCGACGGCGAGAACGGTTTCGCGCGGTTCCGGCTCGTGCTCTGACGCGGCCACCATCGACCTGACGGGTTTCTTCTTGGCTGCTGCCATGGCCCGGTTTGGCGGGCGGTTTCAACGGCCCGCCAATACTTGAACAGGCGAGCCGCCACGGCGAGCCGCAGTGAGAGCATTGGCCGACTCTGAACGAGATCACGCCCCCCGGCGACCACGGCAATGCTGCCCCAGGCGGCTGGCTGCGTCAGCATGCAGCCATGTCCGGCTCTGCCGATGCTACCAGTGTACCAGGATCACGCGACCTTTGGCCTCGCCTCACTGAGGCGCTGCAGAAGGAACGCCAGTTCCGGCGGAGGCTTGCGTTCGCTACGCCGATAATCGCTGCCGTCGCGCTTCCGCTCAACAAGCCCGAGATCGAAGAGGTCCCTCCGCAACAGGGCCGCGTCGCCAAAAAGATGCAACGTATTCAGGAAGTCGCTGATCTCTCGTTCGGTAAAGGTGCGTCCGGCCGGTATCTTCGACCAGAGGAACCATAGGCAGAGTTCCTGTTGCGAGCGCTTTCCCGGCCAGCGGACCAGGCGGGCAGTTCCATCGAACGCGCGCATCGTCTTCAGCACCCGGGCCTCGTCGATCACGGGTTCCGGTTCTGCGGCGACAGTCCACTCCTGAAGCACCTCGGCTGAGCTGGACACGGAACGGAAATGCTGGAAATTGCGGTAGCCCGCCGCGCGCGCGAGGAGGTTGAGGGTTTCCACGTGACTTGGGATGCGGCGGAGGTCGTGAAGTTGTTCCCGGACGGATCTGGCGAAAGCCGAAAGATCGGCAATCGCCATCGGAAAGATGGCTCTCGGCATGGCTTATCCTCGAATGTGCCGCTCTTTCAGCGTCGCTGGTCGCCGGCTTGTCGACTTCGGCACAGGATAAGTGCTGGTCATCTGGTGTGGCAGGTTTAGCTTCCCTTTCGGGACGGCGACGCCTCGGTGAACTGCAGACCGTGGCGCGTTTATAGCAGAAGCCGATTTCGCGTCAACATGACGCAGATGGCCATTTGGATCATTCCGCTGCCGCCGGAAGCTGATCGGGAACGACGATACCCAGCATCTCCTGGAATTTCCCGTGGCTCGGACAGGTCGAGAGCCTTTTATGGAAGGCGTTGATCAGCCACTGGCCTGCGGGACCGGGCGGATTCGACGTCCTGCGGATCGCGTAAAGCGGGTACTCGCCCTGCTCGTAAGCGTCCAGTTTCAGCGCAACCAGCCGTCCTCCCACGATGTCCCGGCCGGCGACCGCTGCCGGGAGCCCACCCCAACCCAGCCCGCCCCTGATCAGTTGATGTTTGGTGGCGATATCGCTTACGCGCCAGGTCTTGTACGAAAGGACATTGAAGTCCCGCCCCTTGGTCAGGCCAGAGGCGTCCGGCACCACCAGTTGCACCTCCTCCCGAACGTCAGCGAGCGTGAGCGGCCGATCCAGTAGAGCGAGCGGATGATCGGGCGCGGCCACCGGAACCATGAACGAATAACCGATCTTCTCCATCACTAGGGAATCGTCCTGGCGCACCGGGGCTCCGCCGATGGCGATGTCTGCCTTTCCGGCGGCAACCATCTCTATCAGCATCCCGAGTTCGCCGACATTGAGATCGAGAGCGACGCTCGGAAACCGTTCCCGGAACTCCCGTAGCTCTGCCACGACCGCATCCGACGGCACCATCACGCTCAGCGCCAATGACAATTCGGCCTCGAGTCCCTGCCTGATGCTTTTGGCACGAGCGCGCATGACCTGCAGATCTCCGACGATCCGCCTGGCATCGGTCAGGAGAGCGCGCCCCGCGTCAGTCAATCTGGGCTGGCGAGCGCCGCTTCGCTCGAAGAGCGCCACCTCGAGCTGGTTTTCGAGATTTCCGATCGTGTAGCTGACGACCGACTGCGCCCGGTTCAGCATTCGAGAGGCTGCCGAAAAGCTTCCGGTTTCCGCAACTGTGAGGAATACCTGCAACTGGTCCAGCGTCGGGTTGGCTTCCATGATCCCCATCTAAATTCTCGATAGATCGCTTCGATATTATCGCGGTTTTATCGATGAGCGTCCACACCTATCTGTAGCTCGACGAGCGGCTTAGACCGTTCCCGAACGCACAGAATCTCGCGATCAAGGAAAGAACCGATGTCTTCCATTCTTCTTGTCACCTCAAGCCCGCGCGGCGATGAATCCTTGTCAAGCAGGGTCGCTCACGATCTTGCAAACGAGTTGAGCGCGCGCGACAACGGCACCTCGATCGTCCACCGTGACCTCGGCGCAAACCCGATCCCGCACCTTGACAGCGTGACGACATCCGCTATCCGCAAAGCTCCCCAGGACCGCACACCGGAAGAGGCCGCGGCCGCCGAATACTCGGACAAGCTCGTCGCCGAGTTGCTCGCCGCCGACGCGGTGGTAATCGCCACCGGCCTGATCAACTTCAACATCTACTCTACCCTGAAGAGCTGGATCGACAACATTGCGCGCGCCGGCCAGACCTTCCGGTACACGGAAAATGGTCCCGTCGGTCTGGTTGCCGGCAAGAAGGTCTATGTGGTGCTCGCTTCGGGCGGGGTCTACTCCGAAGGTCCGGCGCATGGCCTCAATCATGCCGTGCCCTACCTCACGACGATCCTGGCCTTCATGGGCATGAAGGATGTGGAAGTGATCTATGTCGAAGGCCTCGCCTTCGGGCCCGAGGCAGCCGACAAGGCAATCGCCGCCGCTCAGCGGCGCAACCGGCAGCTCGCCCTCGCCGCCTAGCTCTGTTGGAGCCCGGGCCTTTCCCTGCCCGACGAGGCAAGCCTGCCATGGCGGCCGTGGACATCGTCCCGGCCGTCATTCCTTATGTAAAGGCATCTCCCCAGCGCTTCGCCGGTGACCCGGAGGCATTGCCGCAGCGGGCGATTGCGAGGCGGCAGCGACGACCGACGCACAGCCCGTCTCAGGCCGAGCGCGACCTTTCCCCGTCCGCAAACAGCGAGTGACCGTTCTGGTCGATGATCTGCTGCGCTTTTCTGACGGTATATTCGACCGCGTCGTCCATGGAGGTAAACACGTCTGCACGAACGAAGGTTCGTTCGTGGCGCTCGCCACCCACATCCTTCTCGATGCGACCGGCCAGGCGGAACTGCGCGCCCTCCCGGATCGGAGCCGCATAGATGAGACATCCGCCGTACTCCACGGGTTCGGCACTCTTGCCGGCCGGTTCGGGGGACTTCCCACTGCCTGAGAAGATGGACAGGATATTGGACAAAAACGAAGCCATGGCGGGTGCTTAGCACATTCGGAGACAGGCAGGAAGCAGTCTTCGTGCAAATCCCGCCACCGCGCCGCGTTTAACCGTTTTTGGCGGTCACGACATCAAGGCCAATCCGCGCGGGCGCCGGCGGCGGCGGTTCTTTCACGGGATTTCGTAGATGATGAGACTCGCCAGAATCTCGTTGTCCGTGA
>JAEYTV010000188.1 GCA_023433855.1 Pseudomonadota bacterium
GCGACGTGACGCGGTGCTACGCAGCCGGAATGGCTCCGCACCCCATCCCGCCGCTACCGCCGCAAACACAGCAACCCAAAACTGCCGGAGCAAACTCAAAACTGGATAAAACTTGGGGGCAAGGTCACACTAAACCTCGCCTGCATCGTCGGCCGTTTTTACCACGCAATGCCTGGATATGGTGGTGGGTTCAGAACCCTACATCCGCCTGATGGCTCCAATTTCGGCAAATGTTAAACAGTAGCGAGGTTGCAAAGCCATAGGATCGATGCAAACACTGCTCTCTATCCCATCCAAACGGAGAGTGCCGCGTGACCCTTGATGAACTGGCAATCCAATACGGAACGGACAAGGCTTCCACCCACCACAACTACACCGAGATCTATGAAAGAACCTTCGGCCCATTGAAAGAAACGACGAAGGGCATTCTCGAAATCGGTATCGGCGGCAAGAACTATAAGGGAGTTGTCGGAAGCTCCTTGAAGATGTGGGCAGGTTATTTCAAGAATGCCCAGGTCGTCGGGATCGACATTGATCCGAGTGCGGATCTTGATTACGGCGATCGGATAACCGCCGTCATTGGTGACCAGACCAGGAAATCAGTCCTGGAAAAGGCTCTGAAGATTTTGCCTTCCGTCGATATCATCATTGACGATGGTGCACATATCAACAACCTGACGGTCGCCACATTCGAATATCTATGGCCGCGCCTTCGTCCGGGCGGGATCTATGTAATCGAAGACACTGTTTGCGTCGGAGAACTTCGCCTGGGAAATACCCGGGCACAGACGGAACAGCTTATACTTACCTTGCTCCGCGGGCTCGAAGTTAATGGACGCATCATGGCGAAAGGAAATGCCGCGGACTTCTACAAGATAAATCCGGATTACGTCATGAACGAATATGAGCGATGGGTGGATAGCGTCGAGCTTCACCGAGGGATGTACATTATACGCAAGCGGGCGAAGTGACAGAATCACCCGGCGGTATGACCTTTTTGCCGCCGGGCCAAATTAGGTAGCGCGATACTGTTGCTGGAGCGCAGCCATGCCGATCATTTATCGACCGATCCAAATCAAGAAAGTGTCGGCCGTAAACGCGAATCTGATATCGCTCCGATATTGTCATGGCCAACTCTTGGTCGACTATTCTACTGATGATGTTCCCATCATAGTGCGGGCGTCCATACCATCAGTTGCGACCTACCGCCTGGTCGATGGGGTTACCATGCCCTCTGACGAAATTGAGCAGCAAGAGGGATTATCCCCCGACAATATGCTCTACCTGGTTAGCGGGGCGAAATACGCGGAACAGTTTAGACCGATGATCGAAGGCCGGCTTCTTCATTTTCGATTTGTCACCGGCATTAGCTGCCTTGATGTGCTGACGACGGCACGACCACATATCAGAAAAATCGGCCATTCGGCAGATGAGGGGAGTTCACTGCAAGAGCAGTGACCGCTTGTCCTGGACGAAGAACGTATTGCTATTGATCCCGTCCAGAACTTCCATAGGGATTTTGTAGCGTTCCGAGAGTTCTTGCGTAAGAACCTTGGACCCATCGTAGGGGTTGAGCCGGAAGAGCATGCCGATGTTCAATTCAAGGTCGTCCGCACCGAATTTTCGTACATGATCGAACTGTCCAAAGCGCGCAGTCCGGTCGTCGTTTGTTATCTCGTTGAAGTCGCATTCGTACCTGCCCGGCAAGATCGGGACGCAGAAGATATGAAGACCGTCCGCCTTGAGCGAACGGTGGAGGTGCCACATGACTGCGGTAATGTCACACGGGATGTGCTCCATTACATGAGAGTGGATGATTACGTCATAGAACCCGCTGATGAGTTTCGGAGTATCCGTAACGAGATCGAACCTGCGAACATTCAGATCTGCTGGATAAATTGTCGGACGCAGGTCGATCGGATCATACCCGGGCCCGACGATTGAACGAATTTTTCTTCCGATCCCCGCTTCCGGCGCAATATGCAAGATCTTTTGACCGCTCTTGATGAAGCCTTCCCGATCGAGGATCAATTGCAGCAGACGACTTCTTTCTACGCTGTTGCATCCTGCGCACCGAACCTTCGCCCGCCGCCGGATATCAAGGAATTCAGTGCCGCCGCAAATGTTGCACTCGTACCGCGGTTCCGCTGCTGCGTGCATGTCGCTCTCACTCTAGCCTTGGTTTAACGGGACAGTAGAGGCATGGTGCTCGTGAGGGCAAGCGCATTCTGATGTTCAGGCTTGCCTCAATTATCGGTATGATCTTGATGAGCATGGAAATCACTGCGAGGGGCATTTATGCCAGTTTACACACCGCTTCGAACAAATTTGAAAGGGACGGTGCGTGATATTCAATTGCTCTCGATGCGATGGAAAGAAAGCGCCTTTAGTGCGGACTTCGCTGGAATCGACGGACAGTTCCTACGCATTGGTTTCTCGAATCCGCTAGTCGTTCGCGTACTCGATCATATTTCGCTCAGGAAGCTGGAGAACGGACTTCAGGAGGGCGCATCAGCCCGCTTTTTCGCATATAGAGTATTCGCTGCCCCGTTCTATCTTGATCATGTTGCTGGACTTGAACAGGCAAACGAGTCGGCGAGACACTACCGGTTTATCGTCGCAGACCAGTGCCTGGATGTGATCTCGGTCGAACCTCCAGCCATGAGGATGTTGACCCAGGTCTAACTGGCCCAGTAATCGATCTGGGCCATCGTCGTACAAGTCTATCGATGATGTCATTTGACGACGACATCACCAGCGACGTTCGGCCGTTTACCGGATGCCTTGTCTACGATCCCGAGCGTCAGAGATTTACCACGTTGGAGCCTCCGGTAAACCCGCCGCTGTTCACATCTCTTGTTCCCACCATTTGAACGAGCAAGCCCTTTTGGCCCAGCTGGCAATGTCGTCAGGCTGCAGTGGATAATGCCTGGCAACCTCCAGGTTTTGCCGCGGGAGGGGGAACCTTGGGGTATGACTCGGCATTGCCACTGCAAGTCGGAAAACTGAAAATCGGGAGTTCGGTTGTGAAGCCTGTGCTTATGCTTTTGGCAAGTCTTGTCTTGTTGATGATGGTCTTTCTAAGCGGCGTCATCATCACCGCGCATGTGATTGCGGAGCCCGAACCGCACAAGTTCGCCAACATCGACACCCCCCACCTTTGGACCTCGAAACCGAAGCAGGTCAGCAGTGCGGCCCGAAGTTATGAGCGGCTGCCGTCGCAGACGCCGCCTGTGACGGTTGCAGAGGCTTCGAAGGACATTAAGGCTACAGATGCTTCGGCGCAGACACTGGCCGCACCAGGCGTCGCGGTGGACGATGTAGTGACCGGTTCCGTCGACCCTCGGGCGGAGGCCGTGGGCGCTACCGCCACGACACCGGACGGCGAGCCTGAGGGTGCTCCCTTGATCGATCCCGCGCACGCACAGTGGTGTTTTGCGCGCTACCGTTCCTACCGGGTCGAAGACAACAGCTATCAGCCCTTTGGAGGAGGCCCGCGCCGGTCCTGCCAGGCCCCCGGATCGCCGGTCGTGGAGCGAGCGGAAGCAGTCCCGGAGAGAGCGGCCGCGGATGTCGGCAGCGATCAGTCTTATATGCCGGTCGAGGAGACGGTCACCGAGGACCTGGAACCGCTGGAAACGCGTGCAGCCCGCTATGGCGATCCGGAGGTGGCAGAGCGTGCGCTCGGGGGTGGCCGGCATGAGGAATGGTGTCACGCCCGTTATCGCTCCTATCGGGGAAGTGACAACAGCTACCAGCCATTCGACGGTGGGCCGCGTCGCCAATGCCAGTCGCCTTTCGGCTGAACAGGTGAGGTTCAGGGTTTCGTGAGGCTCGTCGCAGCCAATCCGTGCTCCGTCTTTCGCACGCAAAGCGCCAGTGCGAAGCCGAACGCCGTGGTTGCGAGGATATAATAGGGCGCCCCCGACCAGCCATAGACAGCGACGATCGACGCGAGCAGCATTGGTCCGAAACACTGGCCGATATTGGAACCCTGGGTGACGAAGCCGCTGAATGTTCCCACAAGATCGCGACGCGCCGCGTATACCGGTAACAGACCCATCACCGTGCCCGGTAGAAGCCCTCCCGCCGCCGCGTAAAGAACGGCAGCCCCGTAGCGTGACCAGAGCGGCAAGGCATGAGCGAACACGCCGAAAGCGGTGAGCGTCAACATCACGCAGGGCCCCGCGATGAGCAGCCAGCGAGCCACTCCCCAGCGGGCGAGGAAACCGCTGGCCACATTGCCGACCGCATTGGCCAGCACAGCGAACGCAGTCATTACCGAGGCGGCGGTGAGCCCCACCTGCATTTCCTCGATCAGCATGGTCGGTAGAAATCCGAACACGGCCATGAAGCTCGCGCTATACGCCAGAAAGATGCCGGCGAGGGTCCACGATATCGGACGAGACGCGGTAAGCTTCAGCGCGGTGACGAGTGTCGTCGCCTCGCCGGACTTCTGCAGCCGTTTGGAGGGTCGGCTCAGAACCAGGCCGACAAGCGGAACGAGGCTCAGCGCAGCCGCAAGAAACCAGGTGCCGCGCCATCCGAAGCTTGGCAGCACGACCGGGGAGATGAGCATCATTGCGGCCACGCCTGCCGGCATCCAGAGCCCCCAGATGCCGAGAGCCAGTCCCATGTCGCGTTCTGTCGCCGACGAGGCGACCAGTGCCGGTGCCGCGATGGCCGCCATGACCAGTCCGACGCTTTCCAGAGCCCTGGCTGCGAAGATCAGAAAGAGAGAGCCTGACAAGGCC
>JAEYTV010000191.1 GCA_023433855.1 Pseudomonadota bacterium
CTGCCATGATGCTCTCCTAAAGTTCCAAGGCAACTTAGGTCGGATCGGACGGGAATTCCAGCAACGCTGCACCCGCCGGCACGTGAAACGGGAATTTTGTTCCGGAGGTGATTGTCGCGACAAAAAAGCGTTGCGTCAGACGCCTGTCGATCCGAAACCGCCCGCACCACGGCTCGTTGCGCTCACATGGTGCACCTCCTTCACCGTGACCCGGGTGACCGGTGCGATCACTATCTGGGCGATCCGCATGCCACGAACGACCGTGAAGTCGTCCGTACCCAGGTTGATCAGCAGCACCTTGACCTCGCCGCGATAATCGCTGTCGATCGTCCCGGGGGTGTTCAGGCAGGTGATGCCATGCTTGAAGGCAAGCCCGGACCGAGGCCGCACCTGGGCCTCGAACCCGTCGGGGATTTCGAAGATGAAGCCGGTCGGCACCAGCTTTCGTTCTCCCGGAGCGATCGTCAGCGGCGAACCCTCGTCGGTCGCCGCCCGCAGATCCATGCCGGCCGCCCCGGCAGTCTCATAGGCTGGCACCTCGAGCCCCTCGCCGTGAGCCAATCTGGAAATGGTGAGAACGGGTCCAATCACGTCGCGCATCAAAACTCCTTCGCTCCAGCGGTGAATTGCATATCGGCCCCTGAGTCGCTAGATACGCCGCAACTAAAGGATTTTGCACAATGCCCGAGACTATCGCCGAGGCGGTCGCACGCCGTCGCACATTTGCGATCATTGCCCATCCCGACGCAGGCAAGACCACGCTCACCGAAAAGCTGCTGCTTTTCGGTGGCGCCATCCAGCTCGCCGGCGAAGTCAAGGCGAAGAAAGACCGCATCCAGACCCGCTCGGACTGGATGAAGATCGAGCGCGAACGCGGCATCTCTGTGGTAACGTCGGTCATGACGTTCGAATATGACGGCAACGTCTTCAACATCCTGGATACGCCCGGTCACGAGGACTTCGCCGACGATACCTACCGGACCCTGACGGCGGTTGACGCCGCTGTCATGGTGATCGATGCTGCCAAGGGTATCGAGCCGCGGACGCTGAAGCTTTTCGAAGTCTGCCGCATGCGAGACATTCCGATCATCACCTTCGTCAACAAGATGGACCGCGAAAGCCGGGATCCCTTCGAGATCCTGGACGAAGTCGAGCAGAAGCTGGCGCTGGATTGCGCGCCGGTCACCTGGCCGATCGGCCGGTCGAAGACTTTCTGCGGCTCCTATCACCTTGCTGAAAACACGGTGCGCGGGTCCGACACAGAAGTCATCCCGACCAGGGTCAACGGGCCGCAAGCGGTGGCCGACCGCTTGCCGGAAAACGAACGGGACGCTTTCGTCGAGGAGACGGAACTGGCGATCGAAGCCTGCAAGCCGTTCGACAGGCAGGCTTTCCTCGAAGGGCATCTGACGCCGGTCTTCTTCGGCTCGGCATTGCGGAACTACGGCGTCCGCGATCTCATCAACGCGCTGGGAGAATTCGCTCCGCCTCCGCGTGACCAGGTGGCGGACACTCGCAAGGTACATGCGGCGGAAGACCGGATGACCGCCTTCGTCTTCAAGATCCAGGCAAACATGGATCCCAATCACCGGGACCGCATTGCCTTCGCGCGCATCTGCTCCGGAAAGCTGGAGCGTGGTATGAAGGTCCGGCTGTCGCGCACGGGAAAGCAGCTCGCGCTGACCGCGCCCCAGTTCTTTTTTGCGTCTCAGCGTCAGCTTGCCGACACCGCCTATGCCGGTGACGTCGTTGGCATCCCGAACCATGGTACGTTGCGCATTGGCGACACGCTGACTGAAGGCGAGCCGCTCGTATTCCAGGGCGTTCCGAATTTTTCGCCTGAGATCCTTCGGCGTGTACGCCTTGGAGACGCCATGAAGGCGAAAAAGCTGAAGGAGGCGCTGCAGCAGATGGCGGAGGAGGGCGTCGTGCAGCTTTTCTCCCCGGAAGACGGATCACCGGCGATCGTCGGGGTCGTCGGCGCCCTTCAGCTGGACGTTCTGAAGGAACGGCTTTCAGCGGAATATACGCTGCCGGTTTCCTTCGAGATGTCGCGTTTTTCGGTCTGCCGCTGGATCTCGTCCGACAATCCGGCTGAGCTCGATAAATTCCTCAATGTCAAACGCGGCGATATCGCCCGCGACCTCGACGGGGATCCGGTGTTCCTGGCGCAGGACAGCTTCTCGCTTCGCTATGAAGCCGAACGCTATCCGGCAATCAAGATGGTCGCGATCAAGGAGTATCAGGTCGCGAAGGCAGCCTGAGGGGCCACCCTTCGAAGCGTCTCCGGCAGCCCGGCGCCCGCCCTCGAACGCAGCAGATGCGAAGAAGGGTGTTCGCCTGGTTTCATGGACCCGCGACGTCGCGCTGGACCGTGGCTCCGCTACCGAACATGGTGCCCGTCAAGCCCGGATGCAGCCCACCCATGAGTCAGTTATGCCGCAAGATCATTCAGGAAGTCGTCGCACCAGCGGTTGATGTCATATTTCAGAAGATGCTCCATCATCTTCTCCCACCGTTGCTTGCGTTCTTCCAGCGACATCGTCAGTCCGCGGGCGATCGCATGCGCCGTCCCCTCTATGTCATAGGGATTGACCAGAAGCGCACCGGTTAGTTCGCGCGCGGCGCCGGCAAAACGCGAAAGGACGAGCACGCCGGGATCTTCCGGATCCTGTGCCGCCACATATTCCTTGGCAACAAGGTTCATGCCGTCGCGGAGCGGCGTCACCAGCCCGATGCGCGCAATCTGGTAAAGGCCGGCAAGCACCGGCCGGGGCACTGACCGGTTGATGTACCGGATCGGCACCCAGTCCACTGTGCCGATCGCCCCGTTGACGCGGCCTGCTTGCTCGGCAACGGTGCGCTGCATCTGCTCGTATTCCGGAACTTCGGAACGCGATTTGGGGGTAATCTGAAGATAGGTTACCTTGTTATGGTGCACAGGATTGGCGGCGACGAAGGTCTCGAATGCATCGATGCGCTGGGTGATCCCCTTCGAGTAGTCGAGCCGGTCAACGCCGATAATCAGGTGGCGGCCTTCGACGCTCTGACGCGCTTTGCGCACCAGCGCGTGCTTGGCCGCCTTGCTGGCGAATTCTGCAAACGCGGCCGTTTCGATGCCGATTGAGTAGGCCCCGCCCCTGAACGTGCGTCCGTAGGTATTGAAGTTGTTGCCTTCCAGCCGCTCTCCGATACCTTCGCGCACCATCCCGCCGGCGAAGTTGTCAAGGTCGTAGTCCGTCTGGAAGCCGACCAGGTCGTATTGCGAAAGCCCCCGCATGATCTGCTCGTGGACGGGCATCGTGAACAAGACGTCAGCAGGCGGCCACGGGATGTGCAGGAAGAAGCCGATGCGGTTCTTGAACCCCATTTGTCGCAGTTCGGACGCCAGCGGGATCAGATGGTAGTCGTGCACCCAGACGATGTCGTCTTCCTGCAGCAGGGGCGCCAGTCGCTCCGCAAAAAAGCGGTTGACGCGAAAGTAGCCGGCCATCTCCTTGCGTCCGTATTCCGCCAAATCGAGGCGATAATGGCAGATAGGCCAAAGCACCCGATTGGCAAAGCCGTGGTAGTACTCCTCGACATCCGTTCGGGTCAGGTCGGTGAGGGCATAGGTGATGTTGCCATGCGTGCGCATCTCGAGTGGCGCGGGCTCCTTGGTGCCACTGGATTTGCCCGACCAGCCCATCCAGATCCCACCGCGTTCCTCCAGTGCGGCCTGAAGCGCCACGGCCAGCCCTCCGGCGGGTGCATCGCCACTTTTCTGGGGAAGGGTTACGCGGTTAGAGACCACTACTAGACGACCCAATGTCATTCCTTTCCATCATCGATGTCAGACTGGGCCTGTTCAGCGAGCCCGGAAATAAACGAACGCAGAGCGTTGGCGGATGGCAGGAAGGACTGCGCGTCCGTCCCGGCAAGGCTGTCGGCTATCCGGATTGAATGTCCGCCAAGCTGGTTCGCCATCCGGAACATGGCTTCGTCCGTGACATCGTCGCCGATCGCCAGAGGCTTGCGCCCTTCGAAGGGAGGCTGGTCGAGAAACGCCCTGAGCGCACTTCCCTTGCTGGCCTCGGCCGGACGGATTTCCAGAACCATCTTGCCTCTCTGCAGGGCATAGTGCCGACCCGCCTTTTCAAGATAGCGGGACATCGCTTGCTCGACCGCGTCCCGCTGCTCCGGCGCCTGGCGATAGTGGGCGGCAACAGCTGCTCCCTTGTCCTCGATCAGGACGCCCGGCCACGCCGCGGCTTCCTCCGCCAGGGCTGTCTTAACGGCATAGAAGGCGGCGTCCGGTTCGAACCTGCTGATGGTCCCGGCAGGATCCCGCCGCTCCGCCCCGTGCAGACCGGCAATGGGAAAGCGGTACGGGACGAAAAGCTGATCCGCATAGGGGAGGCCGCGGCCCGTCACGAGCGCCAGCGCTCCGTTCAGACGTCGGGAAAGTTGATGAAGATGCGAGGGTAACTGGGGTGGAACGACGATAGCGTCCGGCGTGTCTGCAAGATCGATCAGTGTTCCGTCGATATCCAGAAACAGCGCCCACCGATCCGGGTTTGACGCAAGCTCCAACAGGGCGGCCTCTCCAGAGGAACCGATGTTCTCGCCATCCTGTCTGGGGAAATCCGCATAAGACATGGCGCCATATTTAGGCCGTGGCTCCTCCGGGGCAACCTCAAAAATTACCGGCACGTTGTAAAAAGTGATTGCGCGGCAATCACTCAAGGACACTCAAGGCGCCGGGAAGCCTCTCGTTCATTCTCTGTCAACCATTTCCGGAGAGGCTGTGTTAACCAGTTTGGACCGCAGCAGCGGCGGGAGCATTCAAGTTCATGTGCCGTTGGGCAGCTTATCGGGGTGACCCTCTGTATCTGGAAGAGCTTGTCTCCTCGCCCGCACATTCCCTTATCGAGCAATCACATTGTGCCACCCGCGCCAAGACGGCCACCAATGGCGACGGCTTCGGCATTGCCTGGTACGGCGACAGGCCAGATCCCGGTCGTTACCGGGACATCCTGCCTGCCTGGTCCGACTGTAACTTGAGAAGCATCGCACGGCAGATCCGTTCGCCGCTCTTCCTGGCCCATGTGAGGGCTGCGACGGCTGGAGGGACAAGGCGCGACAACTGCCACCCCTTCGTCTTCGGCAACTGGTCCTTCATGCATAACGGCCAGATCTCGGGCTTCGATCGCGTCCGTCGCGCCATGGAAGGCATGCTCTGCGATGAGCTCTTTCATGCGCGCGCCGGCACCACGGACTCCGAGCTGCTCTTCCTCCTGTCCCTGCAGCTTGGTCTTGCAGCCGAGCCCTTCCGGGCGATGGAAAAGATGATCGCGACTGTCGAGGAACTCTCCCTACAAAGATCAGGCGAGGCCTTGGTGCGCTTCACCGCCGCCTTTTCCGATGGCCGGCAACTGTTTGCCGTGCGTTATGCCACCGATCAAAAACCGCCCTCCCTCTTTGCTGCGCCGCTCGGCGGCAACAGAGGCTACTGCCTTGTTTCCGAACCTCTCAACGACGACACTGACGCCTGGGTGGAAATACCCAACGGCAGTGCCGTCATGGTGAACGACCAGGGATATGAGGTCTCCGTCTTTGCCCCGCCGGTGAGCAGCACCGCCGACGATATCCGGAAGTCGGCATAGCCGCCGATCCTCCCTGACCTGCCCTGCTGTTCAAGAGGAAAGCCTCGAGGCAATCAGCATTGCCAGCCTCTCCGCCACTTCGTCCTTTCCGAGATCCGGCCACTCGTCCACACCATCGGCGCTGATGATCTTCACCCGGTTGCGCATGCCGCCCATCACGCCGGTCCCGGGAGAAACATCGTTGGCGACGATCATGTCCGCGCCCTTGCGCTCCAGTTTCGCGCGGGCGTTTGCCTCCAGCTCCTGTGTCTCGGCAGCAAATCCGACAACAAGCCGGGGGCGCATCGGATGATGCCCGACGGTTTTGAGGATGTCTGGATTTTCAGCAAGTTGGAGCGAGGGAGGAGCCCCGCCGGGTTGTTTCTTGATCTTGTGCCCGACCGTGGTTGCCACCCGCCAATCCGCAACGGCGGCCACCATGACCGCGATGTCGGCCGGCAGACGGGAGGTTACGGCCTCGAGCATCTCCTCGGCACGTTCGACATGCACGGTCCTGACGCCGGCGGGATCAGCTATCGTTACGGGACCCGACACAAGCGTCACCTCCGCTCCGAGCCTTGCCAGCGCAGCCGCTATGGCGTGGCCCTGGCGGCCTGACGAGCGGTTCGCGATATAACGCACGGGATCGATGGGTTCGTGGGTTGGCCCGGAGGTTACAATGGCCGTCCTGCCGGCGAGCGGCCGGGCTCGATCGCTGCCCAGGTCGATGATTGCAGCAACGATCTCCAGCGGCTCCGCCATTCGGCCCACGCCCGCTTCGTTGCTTTCTGCCATCTCCCCCGTAGCGGGGCCGACGAAGTAGATACCGTCGTTTTTCAACGTGGCGACATTGCGCTTTGTGGCGGCGGCCGCCCACATCCTGGGGTTCATCGCCGGGGCGACAAGCACGCGTTGGTCGGTTGCAAGCAGTACTGCGCTCGCAAGATCGTCAGCAAGGCCATTGGCCATCTTCGCCATCAGGTCTGCGCTTGCAGGCGCCACCACCACAAGATCGGCTTCTCGCGCAAGCCGGATATGCCCGACGTCCTGCTCGTCCTCGCGTGCGAAGAGATCGAGGTAGACATGGCTGGCCGAAAGCGCTCCAACGGCAAGCGGCGTGACGAACTGCTGCGCACCTTGGGTCATGATCGGCCGGACGGACGCACCGCGTTCCCGAAGCCGGCGGATCAGATCCAGGCTCTTGTAGGCGGCGATCCCGCCGGAGATGATCAGAAGGATGCGTTTTCCCGAAAGTTCCATGCCATTACCCGAGCCGTTTGGGCTGGAAGCTAAGCCTTTGCGCCGCGACATGCAATCTGCGGCAGAGGATGGAGGATGGAACGGCAATCGGGGAGCAGACGTTCTGCCAGGAGAGCCATCGTCAAGGCTAAAGCCGATCTCCGGCAACGGCGTACAAAGCTGGTGCATGCCGCGGTTCCAGGAGCGGACCATCATGATCCACCATCATGTCGTGGACAGTTAAGCTTCCTGCGTCTCTTTCAAGGACGCCTTGGGCGGGCTTGCGGTCGCGGTCTACACCGGCAGCACGTTGCTTTCGTGGTTTGTCGCCGCGCTCGGTGCCAAGCGATTTGGGGCGAGTGCCTAGCCCTTCTTCTTCGCCGTAGCGTCAGGCGGTGTGGTCAGCCGGAATTCGTCCATCTCTTTTTCATTCAGGTAGTAGAGACGGTCGGGGGCCGTCTCGAGCGCGATGATCCACAGGCCACTTGCAATCCCCATCTCGTCCAGATGCCGTGCTACCCGCGCAGTCGTTGCCTGAGCATTGAACATGGCCTGTTCGGCCGACGGGCGCTCCTTGCCGCCGTTGAAAACCTGGTGAACGCCCACGATCGCCTCCTTTTCCGCCATGCGTCTCACCCCACCGGCAAGGACGAGCGGGCAGGAGGAGGCGCAGAGTGCCTTGGATGCCACCCTGGTATCGAGTTTCCTTTCACGGATCAGCTTCGACATGGCAATCGCGTCGTCCACGGAACCTCCCGGAGAGTTCAGTGCCACGGTCTTCACATATCCGCCGCGTGCTTCGATCTCGGCGGCGAACCTGCCAGCGGCCCCCAGGTCGATCGCTCCTTCGGCAAGCAACACCCCGCCGGGGGCGAGTTCGAACCTGATCGCCTTGCGCAGCACTTCCCTGGGGCTGCCCGGTTGGACAGGCGGCGCTGCTGGGACGCCCTCGGTCACGGCAGGAGGTAGCAGCGGCTCTCCCTCATGCATGGGATCGTAGCCCGGCAAGGCAGCATTCATGGCAGTCAGATCGCGCATGTCCACGGCAACGAACACGACTGCCGCGGCGAGAAGACTGTAAAAAACGGCCCGCATGATCAACCCGTCGTCAAGCCGCGCCAGCCTGCCGAGGGCCTCATCGATCTTCATGCGACCTGTCCCGTGCACGTGTCCTTGGATCCAGATTGGTTATGTTGTTGGCTTCCTGCGGATCGATCTCCGTCTGCGTTCTCGCGAGGGCATCCTCGATCTTCAGCCCCTTCTCGGCGATCGCCTGCTGCACCTCCAGGGCCCGCAGAAGTTCGGCGGCGGTGATCCGTTCGGCGAAGGGAAGCCTCTCCTCCTCCCTGCGGATAGCGCCGTGAACGACGGCCAGAATGAGGACCATCACTCCTGGCAGCAGGTCGATCGAGATGGCGCCGGCCCAGGCCGGGATGAAATCTGCGGCATAGCGGAGGACCGCTTCGGCGGAAGAGAGCGGCACGAAACGCCGCTCGGGGACCGGAGGGCGGGTGAGGATTTCGTCCGCCGCTTGGGAAAGAACCTTGGACTGGGCAGATACCGATGCACGGACGCTCTCCATCACCTGGTCCTGCCGGTTCACGAGGTCCGCGTCACCGCCGTCCGCGACCGGCGCAATGAAACCGAGGGACAGGTCGTCGGCGGCGCGGCGGATCGATGGGGCAATCGAGGTCTGACCAAGCGAAGCGATAACACCGGTCAGCGCCACGACCTCTGACGAGAACTGATCGGCGCGCGGCGCAATCTCTCCGGGGGCGGAAACCAGCGTGCGCATCGTCTCGAGGTGCTTCTCCCCCTTGGCGAAGAGGTCTGTCACCTGCTCGCGCGAGGCATTGATGCCGTTTTCCAGATCCTTCATCTGCGTCGCCATCTGGGAAAGCAGTTGCACCACACTGCCCGATCCCGTCGTGCCGGTAAGTGCCCCCGTCTGGCGCTCGGAAGCGGCAAGCTGGCCGAAACGTTCGGAGGCGCGCTGGATGTCGGGCAGCAGGCTTTGGGCGGCAAGCGCGTTCTGATGCGCCTGATCGAGGTCGGCGGTGTAGTCCTCCACGGTTTCGGCAAGATGCTGTTCGAGTGCGGCCGAGCCTGCGAGTGCCGCGGCGTTGAGCCAACTGGACATGGCTATGATCATCGCAGCGCCGAGCGCCATGACCCCGAGCATCGCTGCCCGCCCGGTATGACTCGTGATGTGCGGGTAGAACCTCGCCATGTAGGACCAGAAGGCATAGATGCCGACCGATACCGACGCCGAGTAGATGACGGCCGCGAAAAAGACGGCCGTTGGCGACCCGTCGAGAATGGAGCGGACGCCAAGATATGTATAGACGCCGGACGCGAGTGCCAGCACGGCAAGCGCAAAACGCGTCATGGTTTCGACGGCCGCTACGCCGTCGTTCAAGCGTTGGGATGCGCCGAGCGCCATGGCAGGTCTCCCGGAGAGGAATGTATTCCTTAAAAGAGTCTGAAGAAGCGGGCGGAATAATGGCCGGACGTGGCGTGCCGCCGTCGACTGCTGCGTCGGCGGGATCAGATCGTCAGGGCGATGTAGATGGCGCAGAACGCGATGATCCAGAGAGCTATTCGGCCGGAGCGGCTGTGACGGGCTTCGGCCTTTCCGATGGCCTCGGCCGTCTCCGGGTCGAAGCGGACGCCATGCTCGCTCATATGGACTAGTTCGTCGTGGAACCTCTCTGTCTTGGCAGCGATTTCAGGAACTGCCTCTGCCAGCTTGACTGCGGCCTTCAGCCCGTCCTTCAGGTCCGACATGACCCGTTTCGGCCCAAGATTCGCGCGGATCCAGTCGCCGACCACGGGTTCGGCGGCTCGCCACATGTTGAAACGGGGATCCAGCATGCGGGACACGCCTTCCACCACCACCATGGTTTTCTGCAGCAGGATGAGTTCCGGCCGCGTCTGCATGTCGAAGAGATCGGTGACTTCGAAGAGCAGGGCCAGGAGCCTCGCCATGGAGATGGTTTCCGCCGGCTGGCCATGGATCGGCTCGCCGATCGCACGGATTGCCTGTGCAAAGCTTGCGACGTCATGATGGGCAGGTACGTAGCCCGCCTCGAAATGCACTTCGGCGACCCGCAGGTAGTCGCGCGTGATGAAACCATAGAGGATTTCGGCAAGGAAGCGTCGCTCCTTTTTGCCGAGCCGGCCGACGATACCCATGTCAACGGCCACGATCATTCCGGTCTGGTCGACGAACAGGTTGCCTGGATGCATGTCCGCGTGGAAAAAGCCGTCGCGCAGGGTATGGCGCAGGAACGACTGGATCAGGACTTCGGCCAGCTTCTCGAGATCGTGGCCCGCAGCGCGTAGTTCCGCGACATTCGACATCTTGATGCCGTCGATCCATTCCATGGTGATGACGTCGCGGCCGGTGCGCTCCCAGTCCACCACCGGCACCCGGAAGCCGGGATCGTCCTTGATGTTCTCCGCGATCTCCGAAAGCGCCGCAGCCTCCAGTCGCAGATCCATCTCCACCTTGGTTGTCTGCTCCAGAGTGCGCGTCACCTCTACCGGTCTCAGACGGCGGCTCGAGGGAACGAAACGCTCCTGCATCCGCGACAGAAGGTACATGCCCTCAATGTCATCGGCAAAGCGCTGCCGCACGCCAGGCCGCACGACTTTTACGGCAACCTTCCTGTCCCCGACCATGCATGGATGTACCTGCGCGATCGAAGCGGCGGCGATGGGCGAGCCGAAGGAGGAGTAGAGATCGTCGATCGACCGGCCGAGCGATCCTTCGACGGCAGCAATGGCGGTGTCGGTGGGAAAGAACGCCATCCGGTCCTGCAGCATCGCCAGATCGACCGCCCAGTCGACCCCGACAACGTCGGGACGTGTCGCCAGGAACTGGCCGATTTTCACGTAGGAGGGGCCAAGCCGGTCCACTGCGCGGGTCAGCCGTTCGCTGCGGGCCTGCTTCAGGGAACGTTTGCGGGCAAGCGGTTTCACAAGCGCCTTGATCAGTCCTACTGACGGGGGCAGGCCCTGGTCCGGCAGGGCCGACACCACGCCTTCGCGAACAAGCACCCATCCGACCCGCGCAAGCCTGAAATACGCTCCGATCGTACTCATCCGCTCACAGTTTCCAGCCGGAATGGAGAGCCGCGATACCCGCCGTGTAGCTCGTATAGGTGACGCGCGAAAAACCCGCGTTGCGGATCATCGTTGCAAAATTCTCCTGATTGGGGAACTTGCGGATCGACTCGACCAGGTATTGGTATGGTTCTGCGTCCCCGGTGATCATCTTGCCAAATCTCGGAATGGCCCTGAACGACCATTCGTCGTAAAGACGCTCGATCAGCGGCACTTCGACCTCTGAAAACTCCAGGACCAGCAGGCGCCCGCCGTGGTTCAGCACGCGATAAGCCTCCTGGAGGGCCACATCGATGCGGGGGACGTTGCGGATACCGAATGCGATCGTATAGGCGTCGAAAGAGTTTGCCTCGAAAGGAAGAGCCTCTGCATTCGCTTCCACGAAATCGAGGTTCCCGGACAGGTTCTGCCGGGCCGCCCGTTCAGCGCCGACGGCCAGCATCGAGCCGTTGATGTCGAGTACCGTCACATGCGCCTTGCCCCCGGAGGCCTTGACGATACGGAAGGCAATGTCACCGGTTCCCCCTGCAACATCGAGCGTTCTATACCCCGGATCCTTCCGCGGATTGAGGGCGGCGACCATGGCATCCTTCCAGACACGGTGCATGCCGCCGGACATGACGTCGTTCATGATGTCGTAGCGCTTCGCCACCTTGTGGAAGACATCGTTGACGAGGCCCTGCTTTTCCCCCTCCGCCACACGACGGAAGCCATAGGAGATCTCCATTCCCCCATCGGCACTGGTGCGGGCTTCTGTCATGGTCGAACTCCTTGCTCCGTAGGGCGACCGTAGCGAAATCGTCCGCGCCTCGCTATCTGTGGCCCACCCACTATAGAAGAATGCTTGCATCCGGTCCGGGTCTATAGACTACGAATGCGGCCGGCGAAACAGGAAGTTAGATAACCATGCCCGAATTGCCAGAGGTGGAAACCGTCCGCCGAGGCCTCGCCCCTGCGATGGAGGGAGCCGTCATCGTGCGGCTCGAGCTCAATCGCGCCGATCTGCGCTTTCCCTTCCCGCCAGGGTTCGCCGATGCCGTTCGAGATCGTTCCATCATCTCGCTCGGTCGGCGCGCCAAATATCTGCTGATCGATCTGGAGGACGATCTCACGATCATAAGCCATCTCGGGATGTCCGGTTCCTTCCGGATCGAGAACGAGGCGCTTGGTGCGTTTCACTATTCCCGTTCCAAGGACGTCCGGCACGACCACGTCATCTTCCATCTGCGGCATTCGGACGCGTTGCTGAAGGTCATCTACAATGACCCCCGACGCTTTGGCTTCATGCAGCTCTCGAAGAGAAGCGAGCTCGATCTCTATCCCGCTTTCGCCGAGCTTGGTCCCGAACCGACCGGCAACGCTCTCGATGCCGACTACCTGGCACAGCGGTTTGCGGGAAAGAGCCAGCCCCTGAAGGGAGCGCTTCTCGACCAGTCGGTGATCGCCGGGCTCGGCAACATATATGTTTGCGAGGCGCTCTGGCGGGCGCATCTGTCACCTATGCGCCCCGCCACGAGCCTTGTCGGCAAGACAGGCAAGCCGAAGAAGGAACTGGCGCTGCTCACCCAGAGCATCCGGGAGGTCATCGCCGACGCCATTGACGCAGGTGGATCTTCGCTGAGAGACCACATCCAGACCGATGGCACGCTTGGCTACTTCCAGCATTCCTTTTCGGTCTACGACCGCGAAGGCGGGGCTTGCCGCACGCCGGGCTGTAAAGGTACCGTCGCGCGCATCACACAGGCCGGTCGTTCGACCTTCCATTGCCCGGTTTGTCAGAAGTAGGAGAGGACGGAACGAATGAACTACGAAACCCTCTTGACGGAAACCCGAGGTCCGGTGGCGCTCGTGACGCTCAACCGCCCGAAGGCACTGAATGCCCTCAACTCCACCGTGATGACCGAACTCACGGATGTCCTTTCGGCCTTCGACAAGGACGATAGTCTCGGAGCTATGGTGTTGACCGGCTCGGAAAAGGCCTTTGCCGCCGGTGCCGACATCAAGGAGATGCAGGCGATTGATTTCGTTGATGCCTATCTCAGTGACTTCATCTCCGGCTGGGACGCTGTGGCTTCGACCCGCAAGCCGATCATCGCGGCCGTATCCGGCTTTGCACTGGGCGGTGGATGCGAACTCGCGATGATGTGCGACTTCATCATCGCCTCGGAGACGGCAAAGTTCGGCCAGCCGGAAATCACTCTCGGCGTCATGCCGGGCATGGGCGGCTCGCAACGGCTCACGCGCGCCGTGGGCAAGGCCAAAGCTATGGACCTGGTGCTCACGGGCCGGATGATGGACGCCGTCGAGGCAGAGCGCGCCGGACTGGTGGCGCGGATCGTTTCCGCCGACCGCCTCGTCGAAGAGGCCGTCGAGGCAGCGGCAAGAATCGCGACCTTCTCACGCGCGGCGGTGCTCATGTCAAAGGAGGCTGTCAATCGGTCCTTTGAGGCGACTTTGAACGAGGGGCTGCGCTTCGAGCGTCGACTGTTCCATTCGCTATTCGCCACGGCGGACCAGAAGGAGGGCATGGCTGCTTTCGTGGAAAAACGCTCTCCCCGGTTTCAAAACCGGTGACCGGGCGCTGTTGATCAAAATGCGCGTTGACTGGAGCGGGTATTCCGGTTATATGCCCGCCCACAGTTGGGAAAGCCCGATCGCGGCTTCCTCTATTGCTCCCGAAATGCTGGATCGAGGGTCGCAGGACCGGCGCGGCACTGGTGGAGTTTTGGTTAGAATTCGTAGAGAGGCATGAAATGGCCAATACAACTTCGGCGAAAAAGGCGACCCGCAAGATCGCGCGCCGTACTGCAGTCAACAAGTCTCGCCGCTCGCGCGTTCGCGGTTTCATCCGCAAGGTCGAAGAGGCGATCGCGTCTGGCGATCTCTCCATCGCCGCGGAAGCGCTCAAGGCGGCACAGCCCGAGATTCAGCGTGCTGCTTCGAAGGGCGTCATGCACCGCAATACGGCATCCCGCAAGGTGTCCCGTCTTGCTGCTCGCGTGAAGGCTCTTTCGGCCTAATCAGCTTTTTTAGTCCTTCTTCCTTGAAGCCTGGTTTAACGACCGGGCTTTTTGTGATTCACTCGCCGCCCTGGTTTGTTAACCGGCTCATTAACCATATTGTATCAGGCGTGTGACAGAAAAAGACATTTGTTTTCAGAGTGTTACGGGAGGAGCATCAGTCCTTCGCTCCCGGTCGGCAGCTGCGAAGTCCCGCTTTTGGAGTCAAGAAGTTTTTTATTTTTTCTGTGAATCTCGGGTGCCTTCATGTGTCAAATGTGAATCCCATTGATTCAACAGCGATTCTCGATAGGCCCCCATGTGGCATTCAAATCACGCGTCGAGAGTCAACGCCTGCGCCTTAATTTTGGGTAAAATTCGCCATTGATCTTGGCATTTGATCCTGCCTAAATGCGTTCCAGCAAGGGGCGCGGGGATTACTTCAAAGGGCTGCCAGCGACTGTCTGACAAAGATGGTGCGGAGACTTTTTTGTCCCTTGCTACGGGATGGAACTTCCCGTTTCTCAAGTAACCGCTGGTTGTGCTCCGGAAAGTTTGGCGTTTCCGGATACGGCTGGTCTTTGTCAACCGTGCCCGGCGTGGCAGCCGGTCAAGGAGGTAGAGGAATTGTTCCCAAGGACCCGTGATGAGGGTGGGTCGTTGGGTTCTGCGGACGACGGCAGGGTGCACCTGATAACGAGGTTGGGTGCAAAGGACGTTCGTTCGGCGGGATACGAATGGAGTTAGGGGATGGCGAGCGCGGTTCTCAATGAGTGGGAACGGTTGTTTGCCTTAACGAGGTTTGTCCTGGCGGCGTAACGAGGATCGCCGGGCTAGATGATTGGAAGGCGGCGAATAATGCAGATGAACACCATATCGGCCCGCGCAGGGAATGGGGACCATGCGCGAACGGCAGCCGATTCCGTTTGCTCTGAGGCGGCAGGAGAGACACCCGAAATGAAGCATGATGCCCTCTTTGAGCGGTTCAGCAAACGTCTCAAAGCTCAGGTGGGGCAAGATGTCTATGCAAGCTGGTTCGGGCGTTTGAAGCTGCATTCCGTTTCCAAGAGCATGGTTCGCCTTACCGTGCCGACCACCTTCTTGAAGTCCTGGATCAACAACCGGTATCTCGATCTCATCACCTCCATTTTCCAGGCAGAGGACTCCGAGATCCTCAAGGTGGAGATCCTCGTTCGCAGCGCAAGCCGCAGCACCCGCGTTCCGCCTGTCGCTGAAGAACGCAGTGTTTCGGCCGAAGCGCTGCCGGCCCACTCCTTCCATCGTCCGCAGGCGCCTCGGGAAATCGGCAAGGTCGCGGCCTTCCCCGCTCCGACGATGACCACTCGCCCTCAGCATGCGCAGGGACCGCTCTTCGGCTCGCCGCTTGACAGCCGCTTCACCTTCGAGACCTTCGTGGAAGGTTCGTCGAACCGGGTCGCTCTTGCCGCTGCCAAGACCATCGCCGAGGCTGGGGCTGGCGCCGTTCGCTTCAATCCGCTCTTCATCCATTCCGGCGTCGGCCTCGGCAAGACGCATCTGTTGCAGGCGATTGCCAACGCGGCCGTTTCAAGCGATCGTATGCCGAGGGTGGTCTATCTGACGGCGGAGTACTTCATGTGGCGCTTCGCAACCGCGATCCGCGACAATGACGCACTGACGCTCAAGGATTCCCTTCGCAATATCGATCTGCTGATCATCGACGACATGCAGTTCCTCCAGGGCAAGATGATCCAGAACGAGTTCTGTCATCTGCTCAACATGCTGCTTGACAGCGCAAAGCAGGTGGTCGTGGCGGCGGACCGGGCACCTTGGGAGTTGGAATCCCTTGATCCCCGCGTCCGCTCCCGCTTGCAGGGTGGCGTGGCGATAGAGGTCGAGGCGCCGGATTACGAGATGCGTCTCGAAATGCTGAAGGGGCGCCTCGCCTCGGCACGGCAGGAGGATCCGTCGATCGATATCCCCGCCGAGATCCTGAGCCATGTTGCCCGCAGCGTCACGGCCAGCGGCCGCGAGCTGGAAGGTGCGTTCAACCAGCTCCTGTTTCGCCGGTCCTTCGAGCCCTCGCTCTCGATCGAACGCGTGGATGAGCTGCTTGCCCATCTCGTCGGCAACGGCGATCCGAAGCGTGTTCGTATCGAAGATATCCAGCGGGTCGTCGCCCGCCACTACAACGTCTCGCGTCAGGAACTGGTTTCGAACCGGCGCACGCGCGTCATCGTCAAGCCACGGCAGGTCGCGATGTATCTGTCGAAGACCATGACGCCGCGCTCCTTCCCGGAAATCGGCCGCCGATTTGGCGGGCGCGATCATACGACCGTGCTGCACGCGGTCCGCAAGATCGAAGACCTGATCACCGGGGACACGAAGCTCGGCCAGGAGATCGAGCTCCTGAAGCGCCTGATCAACGAGAACAACGCCTGACACGGCCTGCCCGCGTCGAAGGGCAGCTGACTTGAGGCTTGAGCGAAAGCGCCGCGGAATCTCTGCGATTTCGCGGCTTATTCGTATGGGATTTTCCGCTTTCTAGCGGCAGTCCGAAGGTGAATTCGTCGAAAGCAGATGTCGGAGACCGGCCGGCGAGCCAAAGGCGTCAACCCGCGGCGGTCTTGGCTGGTCGGCGGAGAACCGCAGGGGCTGTCAGCAGGCAAGGTCCGCGACGACAGCGTCAAGGACGAGCATGCCGGACGGTGTGCAGCGCAGGCGCGAATTGCCGAGCCGCTCGATGAACCCATGTTCCAGGAGGGTTTCCTCGCGCGCCGGGTTGGGATCTCGCCCGGACAATTGCTGCCAACGTGCAAGATCGACACCCTCGCGGAGCCGCAGTCCCATCAGAAGGAGTTCGTCGGCCTGTTCCTCCAGCCCGAGCGCCTCCTGGTCGATCATTCCGTGTTCCTGAGCCTCGACGAGCTCCAGCCAGGCTTCAGGCCGTCGCTCGGTCGATGTCGCGATCTTGTTGCTGCCCCGTGTCAGACGTCCGTGGGCGCCAGGCCCGATGCCGGCGTAATCTCCATAACGCCAGTAGGTAAGGTTGTGGCGGCTCTCGGCTCCGGGACGGGCGTGATTGGACACTTCGTAGGCAGGCAGGCCGTGCCGCGTTGTGATGTCTTGTGTCGCTTCGTAAAGTAACGCCGACTGGTCACCGTCCGGCACGATGAGCTTGCCGGCCTTGTGCAACCCGTAGAAGGGGGTGCCTTCCTCGATCGTCAGTTGGTAGAGGGACAGATGGTCGACCGCGTAGGAAATGGCTTGCGCAAGCTCCGCTTCCCATGCCTCGACAGTCTGGTTGGGACGGGCATAGATGAGGTCGAAGCTCATGCGTGGGAAGATCTCGCGGGCAAGTCGGATCGCCTTCAGGGCGTCGGCCACGTCGTGTAGCCGTCCCAGGAATTTCAGGTCGGCGTCATTGAGTGCCTGTACGCCCAGCGAGACACGGTTGACGCCGGCGTCCCGGTAGCCCCGGAAGCGTGTGGCTTCCACGCTCGAGGGATTTGCCTCCATGGTGATCTCGATACCGTCCGGCAGGTGCCAGTGCCTGGCAATGCCATCAAGTATCCCGGCCACGGTTCGCGGATCCATGAGCGAGGGCGTACCGCCGCCGAGAAAGACGCTCGTCACCGTCTTGGGGCCGCTGATCTGCCGCATGACCTGCATCTCTCTGAGGAAGGCGGCGGTGAAGCGCTCCTGGTCCACCGGCTGGTGGCGGACATGGCTGTTGAAGTCACAATAGGGACACTTGGCCGCACAGAAGGGCCAATGCACATAGACGCCGAAACCGGGCTCACCGGTATCGGGCAGGAGGATGGATCCCGGGTTCAACTCCGTCTCAAGCCTCCAGGCAGGTTTCCACGAAACGTTTGAACGCACGGGCACGATGAGACAGCGCCTCGTCGTCACCAGGTTTCCAGCCGTGTTTTTCTTCACTGCTCATCTCCCCGAAAGTCACTCCATAACCTTCGGGCTGGAAAACCGGGTCGTAGCCAAAACCGAGGCTGCCTCGCGGCGGCCAGACCACAGTACCGTCCACTTCCCCACGAAAGAGTTCGACATGTCCGTCCGGCCAGGCAAGGCACAGGACGCTGACGAAGCGGCAGCTCCGCTGGTCGGCCGTCGTGGCTCCACGCTCCTGCAGCGCGTCTTCAACCTTTTGCATGGCCATTTGGAAGTCGCGCGTGCCGTCTTCCCGTTCGGCCCAGTTGGCGGTGTAGACACCCGGCGCACCGCCGAGTGCATCGATCACAAGGCCGGAATCATCCGAAAGGGCCGGCAGGCCGGACGCCCTGGAGGAGGCAAGAGCCTTTATGGTCGCATTTTCTTCAAAGGTCGTGCCGGTTTCGTCCGGTTCGTCGAAGTTCAGGTCGGCGGCTGATTTCGCCGAAAAGCCGAACGGCTGAATGAGCTCGGCAATCTCGCGTATCTTCCCGGCATTGTGGCTGGCAACGACAATGGTCTTGGTATCAAGCTTTCGCATGAGGATATTCAGAGGTTCCAGAGCTTTGGTTCGGCGCATTCCAGGCTGTTGCCGGCCGGATCGCGAAATAGATCGAGCGGGCGCCGTTCGGCCACCTGAAGTCGCTTTCGACGGTGATCCCCGCCTTGTTGAGCTTTTTCTTGGTTCTGTCAATCGCCTCATTGTCCATGCGGAAACAAACATGACCAGGGCCTACGGCGCCGTGAGGCGGTACCGGCAAGCCGTCGGGTGGAGGCGGCTTGACCGTTTCCTGCGCGTTGAAGATCAGGAGAATTCCCTGGCCGCACCGGAAGAACACATGTCGGTTGCCGGCACGTAGCACCTTCGGCAGGCCGAGAAGGCCTCCATAGAAGGCCTCCATCGCATCCAGGTTATCAGCATAGAGCGCGGTTTCGAGAATGCCTTCGATCAACGCTCCGTTCCTTCGTTGCTAGGCAATCGCCTGCTTCTGGAGTGCTACCAGTTCCTGGGTTCCAGCCTGCGCCAGCGCCAGCAGACTGAGAAACTCCTCCTGGCTGAAGGGGCTTCCCTCTGCTGTTCCCTGGATCTCCACAATGCCGCCGCCACCGGTCATGACGAAATTGGCGTCCGTCTCGGCTGCGGAATCTTCCAGATAATCCAAGTCGATCACGGGTTGTGCGGCGAATATACCGCAGGAGATCGCGGCCACATGGTCCTTCAGCACCTTGTCGAGCTTGATCATCGAGCGGCTCTCCATCCACTTCAAACAGTCGTAGAGCGCCACCCAGCCTCCGGTGATTGAGGCCGTCCGGGTCCCGCCGTCCGCCTGTATCACATCGCAGTCGACGGTAATCTGCTTCTCACCCAGTGCCGTCAGGTCGACCACAGCGCGCAGGGAGCGGCCGATCAGGCGCTGGATTTCCTGGGTCCGGCCGCCCTGCTTTCCGGCAGCAGCCTCGCGTTTCATGCGTTCCCCGGTCGCGCGGGGCAGCATCCCGTATTCGGCCGTCACCCAGCCTTTGCCACTGTTTCTCAGCCACGGTGGTGTCTTCTCCTCCAGGCTTGCGGTGCAAAGTACATGCGTATCACCGAACTTGACGAGGCATGACCCCTCCGCATGCTTCGAGAAGTTGCGCTCGAACGAGACCTTGCGCATCTGGTTTGTCTGTCTGCCTGAAGGCCGCATCCGCCACTCCCTGGATTTTTTTGTCTGAGCCTTCTAGAGCAATTCGGCCGGAGGTGTGAAGCAATTTTGATCCTCTCGGGCAAATAGGGTAGCTTGCCGGCCATTGGCACGGAAGGCGGGCGCATTGTCAGTCGCGCAAATATCTGGAATTTCCCTTTTGCCATCACGGGGGAATGACTATATTTCTCTGGAGAAACCACGATCATGAAGGCTTGGAATGGGGTTTTCAGGACCGACGAGTAAAGACAGCGGCTCTGTGCTCGACGACCGTTCGCGGGAAATCTTCCGTCGCATCGTGGAAAGCTATCTGGAGACTGGCGAGCCGCTTGGGTCGCGTAATCTGTCCCGTTTGCTGCCCATGTCACTGTCACCAGCCTCGGTGCGCAATGTCATGAGTGACCTGGAGGAACTTGGCCTCATCTACTCGCCGCACGTCAGCGCAGGTCGCTTGCCGACCCAGACGGGGCTGAGGTTCTTCGTGGACGCTTTCATGCAGACCGGCAATCTTTCCGACGAGGAGAGAGCGGCAATAGAGCGGCAGATCAGGCCCGGAGATCGCCACCAGCCGATGGAAAGTCTGTTGGCTGAAGCCAGTCTCATGCTTTCCGGTGTTTCCCGGGGTGCCGGTCTGGTCATTGCATCCAAGAGCGATCCGATCCTGAAGCACGTGGAGTTCATCCGGCTTGAGCCTACCAAGGCTCTTGCAGTGCTTGTTGGCGACCATAACCAGATCGAGAACCGCATCATCGATCTTCCAGCCGGTGTGACGTCGTCGCAATTGACGGAAGCTGCCAATTTCCTGAACGCCCACCTGACCGGGCAGACGCTTCCCGAATTGCGCAGCCAGTTGACCAAGCTGAAGGACGCGGTGCAGGGAGAATTGTACATGCTCTCCCAGGATCTGGTGGAGCGTGGGCTGGCTGTCTGGTCGGGTGACAACGAAGAAGGCAAGCCGAGCCAGCTCATCGTGCGAGGCCGGGCGAACCTCCTCCAGGGATTGGAGGATACGGCTGATTTCGATCGGTTACGGCTGCTGTTCGACGATCTGGAAAAGAAGGATAGTCTGATCGAGATCCTGGAGCTTGCCGAAAGGGGACCGGGCGTGCGGATCTTCATCGGCTCGGAAAATAAACTCTTCTCGCTCTCGGGT
>JAEYTV010000210.1 GCA_023433855.1 Pseudomonadota bacterium
CCGCCGCGGCGCCCACCGCCCCGCGCGGTCGATAGACAGGCTACTTGATATAACCCGAACGCGTCATTTCGCGTGTGGTGGCCGACTGCGCCTGGGTGAGCGCGTCCTCGACGGTGGACTGCCCGGCAACCACTGCCGAGAAGAGCTGGCCGACATTGGTGCCGATTGCCTGGAACTCCGCGATCGCCACGAACTGACCGCCTGTGTAGGGCACCGGCTTGACGGTTGGCTTGGTGATGTCTGCCGCCGTCATGGCTGCGAGAGTGGGTTCTGCAAACGCCGCTGCCTTTTTGTATTCTTCGTTTTCATAGAGCGATGTGCGCGTCCCCGGAGGAACGTTTGCCCAGCCCTCCTTGGAGGCGACGAGATCGGTATATTCCTTGCTGGTGGCCCAGGAGATGAACTTCTGCGCCGCGTCTGCCTTGGTGGAGGATGCCGGCACGGCGAGGTTCCACGACCACAGCCAGTTGCCGTGGTTGGCGACGCCTTCCTTGGTGGGGAAGATCGCAAAGCCTACCTTGTCGGCAACCGTCGAGTTCTTCGGGTCGGACACGAACGATGCCGCAACGGTGGCATCCATCCACATGCCGCACTTGCCCTGCTGGAACAGCGTCAGGTTTTCGTTGAAGCCGTTCGAGGATGCACCGGCCGGACCGGCGTCCTTCATCAGGTCCACATAGAACTGCAGCGCCTCTTTCCACTCGGGCTGGTCGAACTGCGGGTTCCATTTCTCGTCGAACCAGCGACCGCCGAACGAATTGGCCAGCGCCGTGACGAAGGCCATGTTCTCGCCCCAGCCTGCCTTGCCGCGCAGGCAGATGCCGTTCACGTCGTTCGACCGGTCGGTGATCTTGCGCGCAGCGTCGCCGATGAACTCCCAGGTCGGATTTTCCGGCATCTGCAGGCCTGCCTTCTCGAACAGGTCCTTGCGATACATGATCATCGCAGACTCGCCATAGAAGGGCGCAGCGTAGAGCTTGTTGTCGATGGTAAGACCGCCGCGGATCGCAGGCAGAAGATCGTCCACGTCGTAGTTGTCGCCCAGCTTGTCTAGCTCCAGCAACCATCCCTGCTTCGCCCAGATCGGAACTTCATAGTTACCGATGGTCAGGACGTCGTACTGACCGCCCTTGGTAGCGATGTCGGTCGTGACGCGTTCACGTAGAACGTTCTCTTCCAGGGTAACCCAGTTGATCTCGATATCCGGATTGGCCTTGGTGAATTCCGAAGTCAGGCCCTGCATGCGGACCATGTCGCCGTTGTTCACTGTCGCGATGGTGAGAGTTTCGGCCGAAGCCGTGGAAAACATACCGGCAAGAGCCAGGGCTGAGCAGGCGCCCAGCAAAACCGTCTTAAATGTCATATCTTCCTCCCGAGAAGATGATTATCGAGCATTCGCTTTGCTCATGAGCAATTACTCACCGCCGCCATAAAAAAGTCAATGCCTGTGATGGCGACCCGTTCATGGCCACCAACAAATAATTGAATTCGTTTGTGAAATTTTTGATCAGCTCGAGAGCAGATGCGCGGCCGTCACTTCGTCGGTAATGATTCCATTGACGATACGACCCCGAAGAGCCGCTGAAATGGCTTTCAGTTTCCGGTGGCCTTGAGCGATGCCGATAACGGAAGAACGCTCTCGGGAGGGGATTGGAACGCTGGCGACACGGTCGTTGACAGAGTTGCCGAGCAGGCACCCCTGGTGATCGAAGACCCAACCGCAGATCTCGCCGGCCGCACCATTCTTCACAAGCGTCATCATCTCCTCCTTTTCGAGGAAACCGTCGACGCAGAGCGGCCCGTCGGCGCCCAACTCGCCCACTCCTACAAACGTCACGTCGGCTTGGGCTCCAAGGTCGAGGGTCGAGCGGACCAGTGCCTGGTCATGCAGGGTTTCCCGCTCTTCCGCCGAAGAGCAGAGCACGGGCAGCGGCATGGGGAAATGCCGGGCCTTGATGGCGTCTGCCATGGAGAAGATGACGTTGTAGAAGGCTGCCGACCCGTCAGGGCCGATATTGCCTGTCAGCGACACGATGCGGTGCTGCGGGCACTCCATCGGGGGCAGTTGATCCACAGCAGCCTTGAGGGTACGCCCCGTGCCGACCGCGATGATGATCGGATCCGGCCGCTTCAGCCAGCGTTCGATCTCCGCGGCGGCGGCCTCCGCGATTCCCACCGTGCCCGATATTCCTGCGGGGTCGCTCGGCACCACTTCGACGTGCCGCAGATCATACTTCTGGCGAAGCGCCTCGCCGAGTTCCAGGCATGCGGCGATCGGATGGTCGAGCCGCACCTTGATCAGCCTCTCGGCGACAGCCAGCGACACGAGCCTTTGTGCCGACTGCCGCGAGATCCCCATGGCCGCCGCAATCTCGTCCTGGGTTCGTCCGGCAACATAATAGAGCCATCCGGCCCGCGCCGCATCGTCGAGCCGCCCATGCGTGTCAGACCGTCTTGTCATGTCAGAGAACCTCCTCCGCGTTTGCTGAATGATTTCCGGCGGTCTGTCAAACGGGAGGAATATCGACGATATTTACGGCACCTGTACGATATGCCCGGCCGATACCTCACGGTATTCCCGCGTCGGCGCCATGTAGCCGACGGGGCGGATGGGGCTCTTTATCTCGTCGGTCGACATGTTCCGCTTGATCCTGCGACGGGCTGGATCGGGCACGGGAACCGCGGAGATCAACTTCTGAGTGTAAGGATGCTGCGGGTTTTCGAAGACGGCCGCCCGGGGGCCGATCTCGACGATTTCGCCGAGATACATGACGGCCACACGGTGGCTGACCCGCTCGACCACGGCCATGTCGTGACTGATGAACAGAAAGGCAAGCTTGAGGCTCTGCTGCAGATCAAGAAGAAGATTGCAGACTTGTGCCTTGATTGACACGTCGAGCGCCGAGACGGCTTCGTCGGCTACGATCACCTTGGGGTCCAGCATCAGGGCGCGGGCAATGGCGATCCGCTGACGCTGCCCGCCCGAGAATTCGTGGGGGAAGCGCTTCATCATGTCGGCTGAAAGACCGACCTTTTCCAGGTATGAGGCTGCCTTCTCGCGCGCCTCGCTTCTGGTGCCGAGCCGGTGCTCGATAAACGGTTCCATGACGGCTGAACCGACGCTCATGCGTGGGTTCAGCGAGGCGAACGGATCCTGGAAGACCATCTGGATCGACCGCCGCATCTTTCTTAGGCTCGGCGGGTCAAGCTTCATCACCTCGTAGCCATCGAGGATGACTTCACCACTGGTGGGCGTGATCAGGCGAGTGACGGACCGGCCTGTCGTGGACTTGCCGCAACCCGATTCTCCGACAAGCGACAGGGTCTCACCTTCGAAGAGATTGAACGAGACCTTTTCTACGGCATGAACAGCGCCGCTTTTGCGGCCAAACAGGCCAGAACGGATTTCGAAGCGGGTCGTGAGGTCCCTGACGTCGAGTATCGGCGTCTTGCCCTTGGCCACGGTGTCGCTGACACCAGCCAGGGGCACCTGCTCGCCGGTTCTCAGGTCGACGCTCGGAAACCGCAGCGGCAGACTGCGCTCGCCCATGGAACCGAGCCGCGGCACGGCGGACAGAAGTGCGCGCGTATAAGGATGGGCTCCCCGCTTGAAGATATCATCCGTCGCGCCGGTTTCCACCGCATCACCCTGATACATGACGATGGTGCGATCGGCGACCTCCGCTACCACCCCCATGTCATGGGTAATGAAGAGGACGGACATTCCCTCCTCCTCCTGCAGCACCTTGATGAGATCGAGGATCTGGCCTTGGATCGTGACGTCGAGTGCGGTGGTGGGTTCGTCGGCGATCAGCAGCTTCGGCTTGGAGGCGAGCGCCATGGCGATCATCACGCGCTGCCGCATTCCCCCGGAAAACTGGTGCGGATATTCGTCGAACCGGCCTTTCGCGTTCGGGATCCGAACCTTTTCGAGAAGCCGGATGACCTCGGCCTTCGCCTCCGCCTTGGAGATGTCCTTGTGGACCGTCAGGGCCTCGGCAATCTGCTTCCCGATCGGAAAGATCGGGTTGAGGCTCGTCATTGGCTCCTGGAAGATCATGGAGATATCGTTGCCGCGCACCCGCCTCATTTCCTCTTCGGGCAGGGAGAGCAGTTCGCGGCCATTGAGGTGAATCCGCCCCTCGATCCGACTTGAGTTCCTGGGCAGAAGGCGCATGATCGACAACGAAGTGACGCTCTTGCCCGAGCCGCTCTCGCCGACGATGGCAACGGTCTCCCGCGGTGCCACGTCGAAGGAGACATTGCGCACCACCGTGCGCCAATCTTCGTTCACCCTGAACGAGGTGGAGAGGTTGCGCACCGAAAGGACAGGCACCTTCGAGCCGCCTCCCTCTTCCATCGCATGTCCGGAAAGCAGCATCGACGTTCTCCAGGGTTGCGCGTCAGGCGGCCAAGGCGGTCTCGGCGAGGGTCACCCAATAACTCACTCCGTACGGGATGGCCTCGTCATTGAAGTCGTAGGCGGCATTGTGAAGGCTGGCGGTATCGCCGTTACCCAGGAAGATGAACGCACCGGGCCGCTTTTCGAGCATGTAGGAGAAGTCCTCCGCGCCCATGTGTGGCGGCACCCCGACATGTACGCCGTTCGATCCGGCGACCTTTCCTGCCACTCCGATGGCGAAATCGGTTTCCTCGTCGTGGTTGAACGTCACGGGATAGCCCCGTCCGTAGCTGACCTCCGCCGTCGCCCCATGGGCGATCGCGGTCGACTGCGCCACCTCGGCAAGACGCTTCTCCGCGAAATCGCGCGTCTCCGGCAGCAGTGTGCGGACAGTTCCTGTCATCTTCACGAAGGCTGGAATGACGTTGCTGGCTTCACCGCCATGAATCGAAGCGACAGTGACCACCAGCGATTTCAGCGGGTCTGTCTCCCTCGATACGACCGACTGCAGCGCAATCACGATATGAGACGCCACCAGAACAGGATCGATGGAAAGATGTGGTTGGGCTGCGTGGCTACCGCGACCGTGCACGGTGATCTCGAACGTGTCGGCTGCCGCCATGACGCCACCCTTGCCGATGGCGAAATGACCAACCGGCAGACGCGGCTCGTTGTGCATACCATATACCTGCTTGATGCCGAACTTCTCCATGAGGCCATCGTTGATCATGGCGAGGGCCCCCGCCCCCCCTTCTTCCGCCGGTTGGAAGATGACGGCGATCGAGCCCTTGAAATTCCTGGTTTCCGCCAGATATTGCGCGGCACCCAGCAGCATCGCGGTGTGCCCGTCATGGCCGCAGGAATGCGCCTTGCCTGGAGTTCTGGATGCCCATGGTTTACCTGAGGTCTCCAGGATCGGCAGAGCGTCCATGTCTGCGCGAAATCCCACGCCCGGCCCGTCACCGTGCCGCCCCATGATGACCCCCACCACGCCCGTACGTCCGATGCCGGTCTGGACAACATCGCAACCGAAGGACCTCAGTTTCTCCGCCACGAAGCTGGATGTTTCATGAACGTCGTAAAGCAATTCGGGGTTCTGGTGCAGGTGGCGCCTCCACTCGGCAACCTGGTCCTGCATCTCGGCAACGCGATTGATGACTGGCATGCGTTGGAACCTCGTTTTCTGTGAGCCGTGCTCTCGTCGCCCGGATATTGCGACGCCTGAATCGCATTTTGCAAGCTTCAATTTTCCGTCTTGAACGGAAAATAGGCCTATGCTTAGATGGCACAAAATTTGATCATGCTCGCTTAAGGCGACATGACACAACTCGTTCTGATGACAACTTCCACGGAGGCGTAGGGACGATTTTTTCTGCGAAAACATCAGCTTAAAGTTCAGGACCTCGCAGATTGGGCGACTGGTCTCCGACAGGCTGGAACGGCCAGCGATACAACTCATAAGAGAACAAAAAAGGGGAATAGCAGCATGAAGAACCTTAAGCTCCTCCTCCTTGCCGGCACCGTTGCCTCAGTGGCATTCACGGGATCGGCCGCGCGTGCCGAACGCGGGACCGACGGAGATCTGAAGATCCTGTTCTGGCAGGCCGTCTCCACGATGAACCCATTCCTTTCTGCCGGCACCAAGGAGATTCTGGCCTCATCCATGGTCATCGAGCCCCTCGCTCGCTATGATGAAAAGGGTGATCTGGTGCCGTGGCTGGCTGTCGATATTCCGACGCTGGAGAATGGCGGCTTTGCCCAGGACATGCTCAGCATGACCTGGAAGCTGAAGCCCGACGTCAAATGGTCCGACGGCACCCCGTTCACGGCCGAGGATGTGATCTTCACGTGGAAATACTGCACGGCGCCTGACGGCGGCTGTGCGCAGGCCGCACAGTACGAAGGCGTAAAGAACGTCGAAGCAGTCGATCCCCTTACGGTCAAGATCACCTTCGAGGAGCCCAAGCCTTATCCCTACAGTGCCTTCGTGGGCGCGCAGTCACCGATTCTCCAGGCTGCACAGTTCAAGGATTGCCTCGGCGCCAAGGCACCTGGCTGCACGACGGCCAATTTCATGCCGATCGGCACCGGCCCGTTCGTGGTCAAGGACTTCAAGCCGAACGACGTCGTCACCTTCGAAGCCAACAACAACTACCGCGACCCAGCCAAGCCTGCCTTCGCCTCCGTCACATTGAAGGGGGGCGGCGATGCCGCATCGGCGGCCCGGGCGGTGCTGGAAACGGGCGAGTTCGACTATGCGTGGAATGCTCAGGTGGAGCCGGAAGTTCTCGAGACGATGCTGGCTGCAGGCAAGGGCCGGCTGGAAATCTCCTTCGGCACCCAGGTGGAGCGTATCAATCTCAACTGGACCAATCCGGATCCGGCACTTGGTCCGAAGCGCTCCACCAAGGAAGCCGGTCCGCATCCGGCCCTCAAGGATCCGGCCGTTCGCCGCGCACTTTCGCTCGCCATCGATCGCGACATCATCGTTGAGGCAGGCTACGGCAAGTCGGGCACTGCGACATGCAATATCGTGCCTGCTCCGGAGGCCGTCGCCTCCACCAAGAATGACAGCTGGTGCCTGAAGCAGGACATCGAAGGTGCCAACAAGCTTCTCGACGACGCCGGCTGGGTGAAAGGCGGAGACGGCATTCGCGCCAAGGACGGCGTCAGGCTGTCATTCCTTTACTCCACGTCCACGAACTCGGTGCGCCAGGCGACCCAGGAACTGGTCAAAGCCATGTGGGCAGAAATCGGGGTCGAGACGGAATTGCGCAACGCCTCCGCCTCGGTCTTCTTCGGCGGCGATCCGGCGAGCCCGGACACGTTCCAGAAGTTCTATGCCGACGTGCTGATGTATACGAACAACTTCGACGGCACGGACCCGGAGAAATATCTGGCAGAATGGCTCTGCGACAAGATGCCGGGGCCGGAGAATGGCTGGCAGGGCCAGAATATCCCCCGCTACTGCAATCCCGAGTTCGACAGGCTGGTCGGAGTGCTCTCCAAGACCGCCGATCTCGAACAGCGCGCCGAACTCGCCAAGCAGTTGAACGACATGTTGACAGAGGAAGGGGCGCATATCCCGCTCGTCCACCGGGGCGACCAGTCTTCCTTTGCCCTAACGCTCCAGGGTGTGCGCATGAACTCCTGGGATTCGCAGGTCTGGAACATCGCCGACTGGTACCGCCAGAAATGACCAGTGCTGCCGAGCGCCCGTCTGGTCGCCCGGCAGGTCGTTCCTCCCAGCTGGCGAGCGGGCCTGCCATGCAGGAAGTCTCGCCAGTCTCGCAAACCTGCAGTTCTCGCGAATAGATCCGAGAAGGTCGTGGCGCTGCAGTCTGGAGACCTTCGATGTTCACTTACACGTTGCGGCGATTGCTTTTCGCGATCCCCACCCTGCTGGTTATCAGCTTCGTCATCTTCGCCCTGCTCGACCTTGCCCCGAACGATCCTACGGGCGATCTGCCGCTTACCATCCCGCCGGAGGTCCGTGAACAGATCAAGGCTTCGCTCGGGCTCGATCAGCCCTTCCTTTTCCGTTATCTGAAGTGGCTGCAACAGTTCTTCATCAACGAACCTCTCAACATCGTGGAAAGCCTGACGGGCTGGCAGATCGGCGATGGCGAACGCATGCGTGTCCTTTCCTGGGCTACACGCAGCCCCGTGGTCGACCTCATCGTCCAGCGCCTTCCACAGACGCTCTGGGTGGTAGGGCTCGCCTATCTGTTTGGCGTGATGATCGCCGTACCGATCGGCGCGATCTCCGCATACCGGCAGTATTCTATCTTCGATCAAGTCGGTACGTTCCTTGCGATGGTCGGCTACTCGGTGCCGACCTTCTTCACGGGCGTGCTGCTGATCGTCATCTTCTCATCCTACCTGCAATGGTTTCCCTCGGTCTATGACACCAATCTCAGGGTCACCGACTTCCAGAGCTTCGTCGCACAGGCAAGGCAGATGGCGCTGCCGGTGACTGTCCTGGCACTCTATAACGCATCGCAGATCACGCGCTTTGTCCGAGCCTCTATGCTTGATAACCTGCACCAGGACTATGTACGCACCGCGCGCGCAAAGGGAGTGAAGGAGAAGACGGTCCTTCTCGTGCACGTCTTGCGCAACAGTCTGATCCCCGTGGTCACCGTCATTGCGCTCGGTGTTCCCACGATCTTTTCCGGAGCCATCATCACCGAGCAGATATTTCGTGTGAACGGACTGGGGCAACTTCTGATCACGGCCGTGCAGGGTGCGGATATCCCGCTGGTGCAGACGCTGACCTTCATCTTTGCCGTTCTGATCGTCCTCTTCAACCTTATCGCCGACGTACTTTACGGCGTTCTTGATCCGAGGATCCGCTATGACTGACGCTAGCATCGCGCCAGCGCCTCCTGCCGTGGCACAAGTGCCGGCGAGATCCGCCGTGGCGGACCTCTGGCGCCAGTTCCGCTCCCATAAGGGCGGGGTTGCGGGATTGATCGTCTTCTCCTTTATCGTGGCTGCCGTGCTTGTCGGACCCTACATCCACCGCGTTGCTCCCAATGCCATCAACATCAGGGACAAGAACCAGTGGCCCTCTCTGGCTCACCCTTTCGGCACCGACAATCTCGGCAAGGACATGCTCGCCCAGGTGCTTGCCGGTGGCCGGATATCGCTTGCAGTCGGCATCACGGCCATGATGCTCGCACTGTTCCTCGGAACATTGGTCGGGGTGATCTCGGGTTATTTCAGGAGGCTTGACGGCCCCCTGATGCGCATCACGGACCTGTTCCTGGCGCTGCCGCTACTGCCTTTGTTGCTGGTGGTCATCATGCTGTTCCGTGACACGCTGCGCGCGGCACTGGGCCCGGAAACAGGCATCTTCATCCTGATCGTCTTCGTGATCGGCATCACCAGCTGGATGCATACGGCGCGCATCGTACGCGGCGACGTGCTTGCGGTGAAAAGCCAGGAGTTCATCCTTGCGGCCAAGTCGAGCGGCATGCGCGAGCATCGGATCATCCTGAAACATATCCTGCCCAATGTTCTGAGCTCGATCATGGTTTCGGCCACCCTCGGAATTGCGTCCGCCATCATTACCGAGTCGGCTCTGAGCTTTCTCGGCCTCGGCTTCCCATCCGACTTCCCGACCTGGGGACGCCTTCTGTTTGATGGGGCGAATTTCCTGCAGATCACCCCGTCGCGGGTGCTCTGGCCGGGGCTCGCCATCTCGCTGACGGTGCTTAGCGTCAACTACATGGGGGATGCGATCCGCGACGCGCTTGATCCACGCGCCCTGAAGCACTGACGGACGAAAGTCGCTGCCCACCCGCGGTTCTTCTATGCCATCATTGCTGTTGTCCGGACCGAAAGACGCAACCCATACGCATCTGACAAGCACCCCGATCGTCGACCTGAGCCCGCGGATGCGCCTCCCAAGGGCCACCAAAGCGACATCTATTTTTTTTCGTAGGTCTGGAACCAATCCGTTGGAGGCTCGTTATGTTGATGTTCGAAGGCAACCCCCCGTCCCCCGCCCTACAAAAGCCTTCGGAC
>JAEYTV010000232.1 GCA_023433855.1 Pseudomonadota bacterium
GCTATATCATTTGCACTATCTTACAGTCGCAATCAAAAAGGCCCGACCTCAAGGTGCCATTGCCAACGGCGCCATATTGATGTCATGCCCGAAGGGGGGCAGTCTCTGCCAAGATTCTTCATTGAACACGATCTGCCGGACGGTTTTCTAAAGATGCCAATCGCGATCTCCCCTAATGCCGTTGCCATGATCCTGGTTGGCGGCCTGCTAGCCGGTTGCGCCACGTCCCCGCGCGGCGGCGTGGAAGGCACGTCGCGCGGGCTGCTTTCTCCCAAGCCGTCGGCGTCCGCTTCCTACATTGCCGCCCTGCAGGGAGGCATCATCGCGCGCGCCCCCATCACGATTTCCGCCAGCGACCGTTCGCGGGCCCTCGAGGCCGAATATCGTGCCCTCGAAAGCGTGGCGAGCGGGCAGACAATCCCGTGGAAGGGAAGTGATGCCAGCGGGGAAGTCATCGTCGCAGCGCCCTACCAGGTCGGGAGGCAGAACTGCCGGCAGTATCGCCATACGGTGATGGCAGCCGGGCGGGAGGTCGTCGCCCGCGGCGCCGCCTGCCGCAATCCCGACGGCACGTGGACGCCGCTGACATAGCGCAGACGGCTGGCAATTTGACCTAGGTCATTGTCGCGCCGCAGTGCCCTTTCATAAAGATCGCCCTGGCTTGCGGCGAAACGCCTCAAATCTTTGTTAAAACGGGCTTCCCGGTTGGAAAGCGGCGGCGCTTGCAGTATTGGGCATTATGCTTTTGTGGATCATCCTCGCGTTTCTGACGGCAGCCGTAGCGGCTGCTCTGCTCATTCCCTTCGCCCGCGGCGGGGCCACGAGGTCCGGCAACGATGCCGGTGACATCGAAGTCTATCGGGATCAGCTGAAGGAGCTCGAGCGGGATCGCGCCGAAGGCATGATCAACGCCGACGAAGCCGAATATGCGCGCGCCGAGATCGGCCGGCGGCTCCTGGCTGCGGCAGGCGGGGACGCTCGCCCGGCGCAGGGGAGCGCGAAGGCGAAGTCCTATGGCCTGATGACCGGCCTTGTAACGCTCCTGCCGCCCGTGGTGGGGCTCTGTCTCTACCTGCTGCTCGGAAGCCCCAGCCTGCCGGACCAGCCCCTGGAGGCGCGGCTTGCCAACCCCGGCAACAACATTTCCCTGCTGATCGCCAAGGCAGAACGACATCTGGCGCAGAACCCCGCCGACGGGGCGGGCTGGGATCTTCTGGCACCGATCTATTTCCGCTCGATGCGGCTTGGCGACGCGGAACTCGCCTATCGCAACGCGATCCGTTACCTCGGGGCCAACCCGGCGCGGCTGACCGGTCTCGGCGAAACGCTCGTCGCAGCAAACGACGGCATCGTGACGGAAGACGCCCGTTCCGCCTTCGAAGAGGCGGCGAGGCAGAATCCCGACGACCCCCGCGCCGCCTTCTATGTCGGTCTGGCTCAGGAGCAGGCGGGAAAGCAGGCGGAAGCACGAGCGAGCTTCGAACGGATCGCCAGACAATCGCCCGCCGATGCGCCATGGATGGAACTGGTCAACCAGCATATCGCCAAGAACGGCGGAGCGGTTGCGCCGCCTGAAGCCAGGGCCGAGGCACCCGGTAATCCAAGCCGCGAGGACATGGCAGCCGCCGAGGAGCTTTCCGCGCAGGACCGGCAGGCGATGATCCGCGGCATGGTGGACAACCTTGCTGCGCGGCTGAAGGACGATCCGAAGAACCTCGAGGGATGGTTGCGGCTGGTCCGCTCCTATGCGGTGCTCGGCGAGAAGAACAAGGCGCAAGAAGCGCTGAAACAGGGACTTGAGCAATTCCCCTCCTCGGGCGAGCTGGTGGCACTGGCCAACGAGATGGGGATTGCCGTCCAGGGAGTGACGCAATGACGCGCAAACAGAAACGCCTGGCCGTGATCGCCGGCGGCATGAGCTTCATCCTCGTTGCCGTGCTCCTTGTGATGTTCGCCTTCAGCCAGTCGGTTGCCTATTTCTTCATGCCTGCCGACCTTGCCACGACCGAAATCAAGCCCGGCACCCGCATCCGGCTCGGCGGCCTGGTGGCCGAGGGCTCGGTGAAGCGGGGCCAGGGTTCGACCGTGAGCTTCACGGTTACCGACGGCACCGGCAACGTCCCGGTCACCTATACCGGCATTCTTCCCGACCTCTTTCGCGAAGGCCAGGGCGTCGTGACGGAAGGAGCCTTCAATGCCGGCACGCACCAGTTTGTCGCCGACAGCGTTCTTGCCAAGCATGACGAGAACTACATGCCCAGGGAAGTCGCCGACCGGCTGAAGGCAGACGGCGTCTGGAACGAAGGCGAGGGAGCTGCAACCCGATGATCACCGAGATCGGCCACTACGCCCTCGTGCTGGCGCTTGCCACCGCGCTCATCGTATCCGTCCTGCCGCTGATCGGCGCGCGCCGGAAAGATGCGGCGATGATGGCCGTGGCGACCACCGGATCCATCGCCCTGTTCCTTCTCGTCTCCCTGTCGTTCGGGGCACTCACCTGGGCTTACGCGGTTTCGGACTTCTCGGTGCGCAACGTGTGGGAGAACTCCCATTCATTGATGCCGCTGATCTACAAATATTCGGGCGTCTGGGGCAATCACGAGGGCTCGATGATGCTCTGGTTGCTGATCCTGGTGTTCTTCAGCGCCCTGGTGGCGGTCTTCGGCCGCAACCTGCCCGATACGCTGAAGGCCAATGCGCTCGCCGTGCAGGGCTGGATCGCCGGCGCTTTCCTGCTCTTCGTCCTGCTCACCTCGAACCCGTTCCTGCGCCTCGACCCGGCGCCGGCCGAGGGGCAGGACCTCAATCCGGTGCTGCAGGACCTCGGGCTCGCGATCCATCCGCCGCTGCTTTATCTCGGTTACGTGGGCTTTTCCGTCTGCTTCTCCTTTGCCGTCGCGGCCCTGATCGAGGGACGCATCGACGCGGCCTGGGCCCGCTGGGTCCGGCCCTGGACGCTGGCGGCCTGGACCTTCCTGACGGCCGGCATCGCGATGGGATCCTACTGGGCCTATTACGAGCTCGGCTGGGGTGGCTGGTGGTTCTGGGATCCGGTCGAGAACGCCTCCTTCATGCCTTGGCTCGCCGGCACTGCCCTGCTTCACTCGGCGCTGGTGATGGAAAAACGCGAGGCGTTGAAGATCTGGACCGTGCTGCTCGCCGTCATGACCTTTGCGCTTTCCCTGCTCGGCACCTTCCTGGTCCGCTCCGGCGTGCTGACGTCCGTACACGCGTTCGCGACCGATCCGTCGCGCGGCATCTTCATCCTCTGCATCCTGTCGGTTTTCATCGGCGGAGCCTTCGCGCTTTTCGCCTGGCGGGCGCCGAGCCTCAAGGCGGGCGGGCTGTTCGCGCCGATCTCCCGCGAGGGGGCCCTGGTGCTCAACAACCTCATCCTGACGGTCGCGACCGCGACGGTCCTGACGGGCACGCTCTATCCGCTCGTTCTCGAAACCCTGACCGGTGAAAAGATCTCCGTCGGTGAGCCATTCTTCAACATGACCTTCGGCCTGCTCATGCTGCCGCTCCTCGTTGCAGTGCCCTTCGGGCCGCTGCTTGCCTGGAAGCGCGGCGATCTACTGGGGGCGCTGCAGAGGCTGTATCTCGTCGCAGCGGTCGCGCTCGTCGCCGGGCTTGCCTTCTATTATGCCCACAACGGCGGGCCGGTCATGGCGATCTTCGGGCTCGCCCTGGGCTTCTGGGGCATGCTGGGTGCGATCGCCGATCTCTGGTACAGGGGCAATTTCGGCAAGGTCGGTCTGTGGGTGGGCCTGAGACGCCTTTGGGGGCTGCCGCGTTCGGTGATCGGCACGGCGGTGGCTCATTTCGGGCTCGGGGTGACCGTCCTCGGGATTTTTGCCGCCACCACCTTCGGCACCGAGACGGTGGTGGAGATGAAACCCGGCGCGACCGTCGAGGCTGGCGGGTACTCGGTGACGTTCGACGGAATGCGCGAAGCGGTCGGCCCCAACTTCACGGAAGAACAGGGGCATTTCACCATCGGTCAGGGCGGCATTGCCGTGGCTGACGTGTGGTCCTCGAAGCGGCTCTACACGGCGCGCCGCATGCCGACGACCGAGGCGGGTATCCTGACCTTCGGCCTCAGCCAGCTCTACGTGTCCCTCGGAGATCCGATGGACGGCGGCGGGATCGTGGTGCGCATATGGTGGAAGCCGTTCATCCTCTGCATCTGGGGCGGCGCGCTCATCATGATGGTCGGCGGCTTCGTCTCCCTGTCGGATCGGCGCCTGCGGGTCGGCGCGCCGCGCCGCAAGGCCAAGCCCGTGAATCCGGCGCTGGAGGCTGCGGAATGATGCGGCGGCTGCTCCTCATGCTCGCGCTGCTGCTGGCGCCTGTCGGCGCTTTGGCCGTGAACCCCGACGAAATTCTCTCCGACCCGGTGCTGGAACAGCGCGCAAGGGATCTGTCCGCCCAGCTGCGCTGCATGGTCTGCCAGAACCAGTCGATCGACGATTCCGACGCCGCGCTCGCCCGCGATCTGCGTGTCCTGGTACGCGAGCGACTGGTCGGCGGCGACAGCGACCAGCAGGTGATGGACTATGTGGTCTCCCGTTACGGGGAGTTCGTACTCCTGAAGCCGCGCCTCAGCCTGAAGACGATTGCCCTGTGGGCGACGCCGCTGCTGCTTCTGGCAATCGGCGGCGCGGCCATCGTCGTTTTTGTCCGCACCCGCCCGCGGCAGGCAAGCGTGGCGGCTCTGACGCCCGACGAACAGGCGCGGATCGAAGAGCTCCTGAAGAAGTAGCGCCCGTCAAACATTACCAAGATTTCATTCGTCCGACACGTGCAGTTAAGGTCCGGGCACCTATATCTCTCCTCATCCACCGCCTAGACGACCTCCGGCTACAATGATGAATGAAAGAGGTAGCTTAACCATGGGCAACATCGCACGTCCCTCTCTGAAGACCGTATTAAAGACCACCACCGTCGCCGGTCTTGCGGCGGTTATGCTTTCCACCGGCATCCCGGCCAGCGTCATCGAGTCCTATGCTGCCCCCGTGACGGTTACTGCGCCGCAGGTGCCGAGCTTCGCCGACGTTGTTTCCGCCGTTTCTCCGGCGGTTGTCTCCGTCCGCGTTCAGTCCGAAACGCAAAACGCCTCTGACGATGGCAGCAACTTTAGCTTCAACTTCGGCGGTCGCGGTTTTGACCAGCTGCCGGACGATCATCCGCTGAAGCGGTTCTTCCGGGAATTCGGTGGCCAGCAGGCCCCGGGTGGCCCCTCCCAAGGAAACGGCAACCGGCCGAACCGCTTGCGCCCGACGGCGCAGGGATCCGGTTTCTTCATCTCCGAAGACGGATATCTGGTGACCAACAACCACGTCATCTCCGATGGGTCGGCCTACACCGTGGTGATGGACGACGGTACCGAGCTTGACGCAAAGCTCGTCGGCAGGGACAGCCGCACCGACCTTGCTGTACTGAAGGTCGACGCCAACCGCACGTTCACCTATGTGGGCTTTGCCGATGATTCGAAGGTGCGCGTTGGTGACTGGGTGGTCGCCGTCGGTAACCCCTTCGGACTTGGCGGAACGGTCACCGCCGGCATCGTCTCGGCTCGCGGCCGTGATATCGGCTCCGGCCCATACGACGATTACATCCAGGTCGACGCGGCCGTGAACCGGGGCAATTCCGGCGGCCCGACATTCAACCTGTCCGGCGAGGTCGTCGGCATCAACACGGCGATCTTCTCGCCATCGGGCGGCAATGTCGGCATCGCCTTTGCAATTCCCGCTTCGGTCGCCCGCGACGTCGTTGAAGATCTGATCAAGGACGGCAAGGTCGAACGCGGCTGGCTCGGCGTGCAGATCCAGCCGGTCAACCAGGACATTGCCGAATCCCTCGGCCTGAAAGAGGCTTCCGGTGCGCTCGTCGTCGCCCCGCAGGAAGGTTCGCCGGGCCAGAAGGCCGGCATCCGGGAAGGTGACGTCATCACCGCCGTCAACGGCCAGCCGGTCAAGGATGCTCGCGATCTTGCCAAGCGGGTTGCCGCCTTCGGCCCCAATGTCAAGGTGGACGTAGATCTCTGGCGCGATGGAAAGAGCCAGACCGTTCCGGTGACGCTCGGCAACCTCCAGAGCGACCAGGCCGCCGCTGCGACCCCGGAGCAGCCTGACGCACCGGCTCCGTCGAGCGAGCAGGCGCTTGCCGGCCTCGGCATCACCGTTGCTCCCGCCGAGGATGGTTCCGGTCTTTCGGTCACCGAAGTCGATCCGGACTCCGAAGCTGCGGCGCGGGGCCTGAAGACCGGTGAGAAGATCGTGTCGGTCAACAACCGCAAGGTCGAAAGCGCCGGCGACATCGGCAAGGTGATCGAGCAGGCCCAGAAGGATGGCCGTACGCGGGCGCTCTTCCAGGTGGAAAGCGGCGGCAACAGCCGGTTCATCGCTCTGCCGATCAACGAAGGTTGAGGCCTTCCGATAGAGACGAAGAGGGCGCCGCCGGCAACGGCCGGCGCCCTTGTTGCGATAGGGAGTGGAGAGATGCGGACAAGCAAGCACAATTCCCGCCCGGTGACGGAATCCGATGGCGCGACAGCGGTCGGCGAGGCTAATGTGCCGCACATGAAGATTCTGGTGATCGAAGACGATCTTGAAGCCGCCGCCTACATGACCAAGGCCTTCCGCGAGGCCGGGATCGTCGTCGACCACGCCAGCGACGGCGACAGCGGCCTCTTCATGGCACGGGAGAATACCTACGACGTGATGGTCATCGACCGGATGTTGCCGCGCCGCGACGGTCTGTCGGTCATCAGCGAGCTTCGCAAGGGTGGGGTCGATACGCCGGTGCTGATCCTGTCGGCGCTTGGCCAGGTCGACGACCGCGTGACCGGATTGCGGGCGGGCGGAGACGACTATCTGCCGAAGCCCTACGCGTTCTCGGAGTTGCTGGCCCGCGTCGAGGTTCTTGGCCGCCGCAAGGGCAAGCCCGAGCAAGACATGGTCTATCGCGTCGGTGATCTCGAACTCGACCGCCTTTCGCACGAGGTGAAGCGGGCCGGCAGGGAGATCGTCCTGCAGCCCCGTGAGTTCCGCCTGCTCGAGTATCTCATGAAGAATGCCGGCCAGGTCGTGACCCGCACAATGCTGCTCGAAAACGTCTGGGACTACCACTTCGACCCCCAGACCAACGTCATCGACGTGCATGTGTCGCGGCTGAGATCGAAGATTGAGAAGGATTTCGACAAGCCGCTGCTGAAGACCATTCGCGGCGCCGGCTACATGATCAAGGACGAGGCCTAGTTGTTTGCCCGCGCGCGCCTGATGTTCCGCTCGACGGCGTTGCGGCTGTCGGCGCTCTATATCCTGCTTTTCGGCCTCTGCGCAGCCTTCCTCGTCGTCTACGTCACGGCCATGTCCGAGCGACTGCTGGCCCAGCAGACGCGCCAGATACTGCTGGAGGAAGTGCAGGATATCAACCGCACCTATGAGCGCGGTGGCGTCAATCTGCTGCTGCGGATGATGGAGCGCCGCGCCCGCCAGCCGGGCGCCAACCTCTATGTCATTGCCGGGCCGAACGGAGAGTTGCTGGCGGGCAATGTCGCCTCCGTCCAGCCGGGCGTGCTCGACAACCAGGGTTGGACCAGGTCACCGTTTACCTACGAGCCCTACGGGGAGGTGGACCGTCCGGGCCGCCACCTTGCCACCGGCAACGTGCTGCGCCTCGACAACGGCCTCAGGG